>DASSWM010000360.1:0-8710 GCA_035704865.1 Agrococcus sp. | reverse complement strand
CGGCGTCGACGGGGCGTAGAGCACGGCGAGCTGCAGCAGCAGCGCGAGCGCGAAGCACACCGCCGCCGCGCGCCGCGCTGCCGGTGATGCCATGCGTCGATGGTCGCACCTCGGAGCCGCGCGGCGACGGGGCCGATTGGTTGCTGAGGCGTGCTCAGTGGCAGAATCGTCGTCGGAGCGCCCCCACGACGGCTGCGCCCCGACTCCCCTCAGCGCCTTCCGGTCGACGGAGCACGCGCATCCGCGCGCCCTCGTGCCGCCGGGCGGCGCGCACCTCTACCCAAGGAGCACCGCCATGAGCACTTCCCAGACGACCGACCCGACCGCCGCAGCAGCGAGCACCGAGCAGGCACCCGCGCGCAAGGCCCGCCGCTGGCCGTGGATCGTCGCGATCGCCGCCGTCGCCGCACTGGGCGCGACCGGCACCGGCGTCGCCACCGCCTCCGCGGCGTCGGCGCAGCAGGAGCTGAGCGTGCTGCAGGAGGACTACATCGACCTCGAGACGCGTGCGGGCATCGCGCAGAGCAGCCTCGAGCTGATCCGCGAGCACCGCGACCGCCTCGAGCTCGAGCTCGAGGAGCAGACGGCCGAGCTCGAGGCGCTGCAGGCGCAGGTCGGCGAGCCCGAGGCCGCGCAGCAGGGCTGAGACCCGAGCACGACGACCCGGCCCCTCGGGCTGGCCGCTCCCCCGCGAGCGGTCGGCGCGAGGGGCCTCGCCGTCTCTCCGGCTTGCAGGCATCGACCTCGCCCTGTCCACAGGCGGACGCCCAGAGCCGACGGCGCATCGGCCGATGCCCGCATGCTCGCCCGCATGAGAGCGGATGCGACACACAGGTTCGAGTTCCAGGTCGTAGGCGGGCGGCTGTCGAGGTTCGTCTGCTTGGCGCGCACGCGCGCCGAAGCTGAGCAGATCGCACGCAATGCGAGCGGCCGGGTCACGTTGCTCGACCAGGTGCCGCTGGGCATCGATGAGGGTGACATCGACGCGAAGCGCGAGCTGCATGAGGTCGGCCTGCTCAGCCAGCCATGGCGCGACGATGTCGTCGAGCTCGTCAGCGTGCTCGATCATGTGCGCTTCGAAGGCGGTGCGATGTCGGTCGTGCCGGTTGCGTTCCTGCCGGCGGCGGAGGCCACGGCTCGCGGCCTGCCGGCATGCGGGTGCGGCAAGCATAATCATGCAGCGCCGGCCGGAGGGCTGGTGCCGGTGCAGTCGACGATGGGCATCTCCGCGGTGATGGACAACGACGGCGGCTGGGAGCTGCACCTGCACTGGGACGGGCCTCGGCCGGAGTTGACCGCGACGCTCGATTGGCAGGCTTGCCCCGACCGGGAGTGCCACGGCCTCGCTCTCGGGCTGGCGCCGGGATGCTCGGTGTGGACGGTCGCGCACGAGGTGCTGTTCGCGCTGATGGTGGCGGGCGCCCTGCGACCCGGTGAGCTCTCGTGCGTCGCGATCGATCGCGAGCAGCTCGCAGGCGCATGATGGCGGCGAGGGCTCGGAACGCTGAGAAGCGCTTCACCCAAGCGTCTAGCGAACAGCGACACTCACCGTCTATAGTCACTAGACGCCACCGACGCGCGAAACCGTGAAGGCGATCGAGGAGGAGCGATGAGCACGTACGAGATCACCGTCTACCGCGACGGCCGCTGGTGGATGGTCGCGATACCCGAGATCGATGGGCTCACCCAAGCACGCAAGCTGCGCGAAGCGCCGCGGATGGCCATGGAGTACATCGCGCTCGCGACGGACCAGGACGCCTCGGAGTTCGAGGTCGCCATCACGCAGCTCAGGGTCGACGACATCGATGTGACCCAGCACCTCGCGCAGATCCGAGACGAACGAGCGCGAGCCGACGCGCTGTATCGCAGCGCCGCCGCACGAGCCGCAGCACTCGCGAAGGACCTCTCCGCCGCCTCGGTCTCCGTGCGGGAGATCGGAGCGGCGATGAACATCTCGTTCCAGCGCGCATCGCAGCTCGTGAACTCATGATCGCCCGCCTGCGCGCTACCGCAGCAGCAGCAGCTTGCCGCCCGGCGCCTCGGGCGAGGCCAACAGCTCGTGGGCGCGGGCGGCATCGGTGAGCGGCAGCGTCGCACCGACCACGGGGCGGATCGCCCCCGCGGCGATGCCCGGCCAGATGCGCTCGCGCACCTCGTCGATCACCTGCTGCTTCGAGCCGCGCCCCGTGCGCGGCCGCGCCCGCAGCGTCATCGCCCGCAGCGTCACGCGGCGGCGCATGAGCGTGCGCAGGTCGACCTCGGCCTTCGTGCCGCCCTGCACGGCGATCACGGTGAGCGTGCCGTCGAGCGCGAGCGCCTCGAGGTTGCGGTCGAGGTAGTCGGCGCCGATGACGTCGAGCACGAAGCCCGCGCCGCGGCCCTCCGTCGCGGCCTGCACGACCTCGACGAAGTCCTCGCTGCGGTAGTCGATGACGATCTCGGCGCCGAGGGACCGGCAGAGCTCGAGGTGCCGCGCGCTCGCCGTCGTCGCGACCCGCCAGCCGCTGGCCCGCAGCAGCTGGATCGCCATCGTGCCGATGCCGCCCGAGCCGCCGTGCACGAGCGCGACGTCGCCGGGCTCGGGCGCCGGCAGCTCGCGCATCGCCGTCCACACGGTGCACACGGCCTCCGGCAGCGCAGCGGCGTCGACGAGAGAGACGCCCTCGGGCGCGGGCAGCAGCTGCGTCGCCGGCACCGCGACCCGCTCGGCGTAGCCGCCGCCCGCGAGCAGCGCGCACACCTCGTCGCCGACCGCCCATTCCGTCACGCCCTCGCCGAGCGCGACGATCGTGCCCGAGCACTCGAGCCCCAGGATCTCGGACTCCCCCGCCGGCGGCGCGTACTTGCCCGCCCGCTGCAGCAGGTCGGCCCGGTTCACCGCGGTCGCGGCGATCTCGACGATCACCTCGCCGGCGGCGGCCACCGGGTCTGCCGCATCCGCCCACGTCATCGGGCCGTCCACCTCGAACTGCATCGCCTTCACGCCGTGCTCCTCCCTCTGCTGCCTGCCTGGCCGCGGGCGCTCACGCCGCGCTGCCCTCTCCGCTGAAGTCTGTCCTGGTCGCCCACGCGCGGCTCGCCGCGATGCCGCCCGCCGCGAGCGCGAGCGCGGTCGACATGCCGACGACCCCCGCCCATCCGAACCGGTCGTAGAGCACGCCGCCGAACCAGCCCCACACTGCCGCACCCGTCAGCCAGCTCAGCTGGTAGAGCGCCGTCGACTGCGCCCGGCCGCGGTCGGCCTCGAGCCCCGAGAGGGTACTCGACATCGGGTGCGCCATGAACGTGCCGATCGTGAGCAGCGTGATGCCCACCAGCAGCACCCAGATGCTCTGCCCCTGCATCGGCAGCGCGGCGAGCGCGATGCAGACCCCGCCGCACATGACGACGAACCATGGCGGGATGCGTGCGGCCAGCTCGCCCGCGACGCGGGCGGAGACGGTGCCCACGAAATAGACGAGGAAGAACAGGCTCGCGAGCGCCGCCGGCACCGCGAAGGGCTCGCGGATGAGGTGGAAGCCGAGGTAGTTGTAGACGGCGGTGAACGCGCCCATGATGAGGAAGCCCTGCACGTAGATCGAGACCGTCGACCAGCGGCTGAGGTGGTGGCCGACGTGGCCGAGCGCCGCACGCATCGACGCGCGGCCCGTCGTGATCGGCCGCGCGGCGCGATCCTCGATGCCGCGCGGCAGCAGCACGAAGAACAGCACGCACGCGATGACGCCGAGCGAGGCGACGACGAGCAGGCCGACGCGCCAGTGCAGCAGCTCGCTCGCGGGGCCCGCGATGAGCCGGCCGGTGACGCCGCCGATCGTGTTGCCGGTGATGTAGACGGCGGCCGCGGGCGGCACGCGGTGCCGCGGCAGCACCTCGACGAGCAGCGCCATCGCCACCGCTTGGATGCCGCCGAGCGCGATGCCCGTGAGGCCGCGCATCGCGATGAGCACCTCGAGGGACGGCGCGAGCGGCGCGACGAGGGCCGAGACGGTCGTCGCCACGAGGCTGATGCGCATGACGGCCGTGCGCCCGATGCGGTCGGACAGCCACGCCCACGCGAGCACCGAGACGGCGATGCCGGTCGTCGTCGCCGAGACCGCGAGCGCCGCGGTCGCGCTCGAGATCTCGAGGTCGCGCGCGAGGCTCGGCAGGATCGCCTGCGCGTCGAACAGCTGCGAGAAGGTCGCGAAGCCGGAGACGAAGAGCGCTGCGACGAGCGACCGCTCCCGTCCGGCGGCGCTCACCGGCGCCGCGCGTCGCGCGCGCGCTCCTCCTCGGTCGCCTCGTCGCCGTGGCGGCCGGGCTCGCCCGCCTCGGCGGTGCCCGGGTGCATCGCACCGGTGTCGGCGTCCTCGCCCGCGTCGGCCGACGCATCCGTCGTGCCCTCGGCACGCTTCGCGCGGCCGATCGTCAGCAGCCCCGTAGGCGGCGGGATGCGGCGCGCCTGCTCGAAGATCGACGGGCGCCCCTTGCGCAGGCGGCGCACGGCGACGAACGCGACGCCGAGCGCGAGCGCCGCGTAGATCGTGATCGCGATCGGGTCGCTCACGAAGATCGTCGGGTCGCCGCCCGAGATGAGCAGCGACTGCCGCACCGAGGCCTCGAGGATGGGGCCGAGCACGAACGCGAGCACGAGCGGGCCCGGGTCGAAGCCCGTGCGCTTCATGAGCCAGCCGAGGATGCCGAAGCCGAGCACGACCCAGATGTCGAAGGGGTCGTTCGCGATCGAGAACGTGCCGATGAGCACGATCGCCATCGCGAAGGTCACGAGGATGCCCATCGGCACCCGCAGCATCTGCACGAACACGCCCACCATCGGCATGTTGAGGATGAGCAGCATCGCGTTGCCGATGACCATCGAGGCGACGACGCCCCAGAAGATGTCGGGGTGCTGCGGGATGAGGCTCGGGCCGGGCGTGATGCCCTGGATGAGCAGCGCGCCGAAGATGAGCGCGAGCACGACGTTGGAGGGGATGCCGAGCACGAGCAGCGGCACGAACGCCGAGGTCGAGGATGCGTTGTTGGCGGTCTCGGGTCCGGCGACGCCCTCGATGGCGCCCTTGCCGAACCGCGACGGGTCCTTCGCGGAGCGCTTCTCGAGCGCGTAGGAGGCGAGCGACGAGAGCACGCCGCCGCCGCCGGGCAGCACGCCGATGAAGAAGCCCAGGATCGAGCCGCGCACGATCGGCATCGCCGAGTCCTTGGCGTCCTGGCGGGTCGGCATGATCTTCGTGACCTTCTTGGCCACGGCGTGCAGGTGCCCGCCCTGCTCGAGGTTGTGGAGGATCTCGCCGACGCCGAACAGGCCCATCGCGATCGCGACGAAGTCGAAGCCGTCGAGCATCGAGGCCGAGCCGAACGTGAAGCGGGGCATGCCGCTGATCTGGTCCTGCCCGACCGTGGCGAGCAGCAGCCCGAGCGCGGCCATCGCCATCGCCTTCCACGTCGAGCCGGTGCCGAGCGAGGTGACGAGCATGAGGCCCAGCACCATGAGCGCGACCATCGCGACCGGGCCGAAGGCGAGCGCCCAGTCGGCGAGCATGGGCGCGAAGATCGCGAGCCCGATGACCGAGACGATGCCGCCGATGAAGGAGCCGATCGCGGCGATGCCGAGCGCGGGTCCGGCCCTGCCCTGCTTGGCCATCTGGTAGCCGTCGAAGGTCGTGACGACCGACGCGGCCTCGCCCGGCATGCGCAGCAGCACCGACGTGATGGTGCCGCCGTACATCGAGCCGTAGTAGATGCCGGCGAGCATGATGATCGCCGTGGCGGGGTCGAGCGCGTAGGTCAGCGGCAGCAGCAGCGCGATGGTCGCGGTCGGGCCGAGGCCCGGCAGCACGCCGATCGCGGTGCCGACGACGACGCCGACGAAGACGTAGAGCAGGTTGATCGGGTCGAGCGCGACACCGAAGCCGACCAGCAGTCCATCGAGCATTGCGGGATCACATCCAGGACGTCAGGGGGGTCATGAGCAGGTCCCGCGGCATGGGGACGCCGAGCACGACGTCGAACAGCATGAACAGCGCGATCGCGCCGGCCGCGGCGAGCAGCGCCGCCTTGAGCCAGCTGAGCCGGCCGAACATGCGCAGCCACAGCAGCATGAGCAGCAGCGCGGGCACCGTGAACCCGAGCAGCGTGAACAGCGCCGCGAAGGCGAGGAGCGAGGCGAGCGCGATGAGCGTGCGCACCGACTCGGTGCCCCACGCCTCGTAGTCCTCGAGCGTGTCGGTGATGGCGACCACGACGGTGGCGCCGAGCATGATGATCGCGGCGATGCACGGCCACAGCCCCGGCCCCGGGCGGATGCCCGTGCCGAGGCCGTAGTCGATGCTGAACAGGATCGCGACGACGCTGACCGCGCCGAGCACCGCCACGGCGATCCACCGCGCGATCCTGCGGCCGCGCACGCCATCGGGCGTCGTGGTCTCGGATGCGTTGGGCTCGGTCATGGTTCCAGTGTGCTCCGTGCGGTCAGCGACGTCGGTCACCGGTTTCAGCTCCCGAGGATGCGGGTGTAGACCTCCTCGGCCTCCGCCAGGAAGCCGTCGAAGTCCTCAGCCGTCTGGTACTCGGCGGGCACGTAGTCCTCGCCGATCGCGTCGACCGTCTCCGGGTTCTCGAGGCAGCCCTCGAGCGCGTCAGACCACGTCTGGATGATGGCGGGGTCGGTGCCGGCCGGGGCGGCGAGCGCGTAGATCGTCACGGCGAGCGTGAGGTCCTCGTAGCCGAGCTCGGCGAGCGTGGGCACGTCCTCGAGGTGCGCCTGGCGCTCCGGCGAGGAGACCGCGAGGGCGCTGAACTCACCCGACTCGATGCGCTGCACGACGTCCTCCTGGTCGTTCACGAAGATCGAGTCGACGTGGCCGCCCAGCAGCGCGGTGATGGCGCCGGCGCTGCCGTCGAACGGCACGACCGTCACCTGCACGCCGTACTCGTCGGCGAGGCGCTGCAGCTCGATCGCCTGCGGCGTCGATGCGCCGGAGACGCCGACCGTGAGCGTGCCGGGCGCCTCCTCGGCGGCGGCGAAGAACTCCTCGGCGCTCGCGTAGGGCGAGCCCTCGGGCACCGCGAGGATCATCGGCGAGTAGGAGATGACGCCGATCGAGCTGACGTCGGCGCGCGAGTAGTCGAGGCCGTTGGCGATCGGCGAGAGCGCGACCATGCCGGGCGAGACGATCGCGATCGTCTGGCCGTCGGCGGGCTGGGAGATCATCTCCTGGAGGCCGACCGAGCCGGAGCCGCCGGTGATGTTCTCGGCGATGACGTTCGTGCCGATCGTGTCGCTGAGGCACGGCGCGAGCGCGCGGGCCGTGACGTCGGTGGGGCCGCCCGCCGAGTAGGGGATGACGAAGCGCACGTCGCCCGAGGGGAACGACGACGCGTCGCCCTCCGGCGCCTGCGACTCGCCCGTGCCGTTGGCGCTGCTGCAGCCGGCGAGCAGCGCGACTCCCATGATGGCGCCTGCCGCGATGAGCGACCTGCCGTTCTTCTTGCTCATGCTGCGCATGGCGAGCTCCTAACCTCGTTGTTAGCGACTGGGAGTGCTCTTTCGAGAGTGCACTCTCAAATTGTACTGACGCGAACGTAGCCGCGCGTCCTGGCCAACGTCAACCCGCGATAAGCATCGGCGATCGGACCTGGCACCGCGGCCCGCCGGAAGCTCGGGCCATCAGTCCTTCGCGACGAGCACGAGCGGCCGCAGCTGCGCGTCGAGGCGGGGCCCGAGGCGCTCCCAGATGCGGTCCGGATCGAACCCGCGCACGGGTGTGCGATCGATCTCGTGCATGTAGATCGCGTGGCAGTTCTGCGCCACGAGCAGCGGGTCGGCACGCAGGTCGAGCAGGCCGCGCTGCTGGCCGTCCTCGATGATGCTGCGCGCGAGCGCGATCGTGCGGTCGCCCTGCGCGACGTTGCGCGCGCTGAGCGCGCTGAGGCTGAAGCCCTCGCGCAGGTAGCGCGATGCGTTCGATGGATTGCGCCGGTAGAAGGTGCAGCGCTCGAGGTAGATGGCGCGGATGCGCTCCACGAAGCTCGTGCCGTTGGGGTGATCGCCCTGCGCGGCCACGAGCGCCGCGTCCTGCGCGTCGATGCGGTCGAGCACGGCGTCGAGCTCGTCGCCGAAGACCATGTGCAGCAGCTCGTCCTTGCTCGCGACGTAGCGGAAGAGCGTCGCCTCGCCGACGCCGGCGAGCTGCGCGACCTCGCGCATCGTGATCTCGTCGAACCGCTTCGACTGCAGCAGCGTCGCCGCGGCGCTCTGGATGGCATCGCGCTTGCGCTGCTTGCCGCGCTGGCGCGCCGTCATCTCCGGTGCAGTCGTCACGGGTCCACCTCATCAGCTGTCGTGCCCTGGCCGCGCTGCCATGGCTGCAGCACGATCTTGCCATCCAGGCCTCCGCGCTCGCCCGCGCGGTGCGCGTCGGCGGCCCGCGCGAGCGGCAGCTCGAGCGCGAACTTCCCGTTCGCCGACTCGCCGTCCTCGAGCGGGTAGTCGCCCGAGAAGCAGGCGTCGCAGTGCGTGTCGCGGGTGGAGCGGATCGCCTCGTAGACACCCGCCAGCGAGAGGTAGGCGAGCGAGTCGCAGTCGAGCTCCCGCGCGATCTCCTCCTCGCTGCGGCCGTGGGCCACCATCTCCTGCGCAGTCGACATGTCGATCCCGTAGTGGCACGGATGGCGGATGGGCGGGGCGGAGATCCGCATGTGGATCTCGGTG
>DASSWM010000359.1:0-3032 GCA_035704865.1 Agrococcus sp. | reverse complement strand
TCGAGCCACGGCTCGACGACCGCGACCAGCGGCCCGGCGAGCGCTCGCAGCGCCGCGTCGTCGAGCGGACGCACGGTCGTCGAGGCGAGCACGGTCGCATCGAGCCGCTCCGCGGCGGCGAGGGCCGCGTCGCGGACGGGCCCGAGCGCGATGATCGTCACGGGCCCGCGGCCGCGCCGCAGCTCGTGCGTGTCGCCGCCCGGCGGCAGCTCGTGCGCATCGAGCTGCTCCGAGAGCCGCACGTAGTGCAGGCCGGTGCCGGCCGCCGCGCGACGGATCACCGCCTCCGCCTCATCGGCGGTCGCCGGTGCGTGGATCGCCATCCCCGGCACCGTCGCGGCGAGCGCCACATCGCCCGGCCCCTGGTGGGTGCGGCCGAGCGGCGCCATGTCGAACGAGCCGCCGGTGCTGACGAGCACGCCGCCGACGCCCTGGTGCGCGAAGTCGAGCTTGACCTGCTCGAACGCCCGCTCGATCAGGAACGGCGCGAACGTGTGCACGACGGGGCGGATGCCGCCCAGCGCGAGTCCTGCGCCGGCGCTCACGAGCAGCTGCTCGCGGATGCCGACGTTGATCACCCGATCGGGATGCGCCCGCGAGGCCTGCTCGAAGTACTGCCCCGAGATCTCCGCGTACACGAGCGCGAGATCGTCTCGCTCGTCGAGCAGGTCGGCGACGGTGCTGCCGAAGCGTGCGCGCGGCGACGCAGCGACCGCAGCGTTCGCGCTGACCGCAGCGACGGCGCTCACGCGACCGCTCCGTACTTGCGCTCGACCTGGGCGACCACGGCCGTCGGCACCCCGGGCACCCGGCGTGCCAGCGCATCCGTCAGCTCGTCGTGGTCGCGGCCGTCGACGCGGCGCGCGTCCCAGCCGTTCGCCGCGAGCCGCGCCTCGATGCGGCCGCGCACGGCGTACGAGGAGGAGTCGTTGTCGATCACGACGAGCGTGAGCGCCTCGAGGCCGACCGCGCCGGCGTACTCGATGGCCTCGATGGCGGAGCCCTCATCCATCTCCGCGTCGCCCGCGAGCACGATGACGCGCGCGGGGCTGCGCCGGATCGCGAGCGCATGCGCGGTGCCGACGGCGAGCGGCAGGCCGTGCCCGAGCGATCCGCTCGAGATCTCGACGCCCGGGATGAGCAGATGGTCGGGATGCATGCCCAGCGGCGAGCCGAACGCGCCGAAGCCGTCGAGCCAGTCGGCCGGGAAGTAGCCGTGGGCCGCGAGGGTCGCGTAGTAGGCCATCGGCCCGTGGCCCTTGCTGAGGTAGAAGCGATCGCGGTCGGGGTCGTCGAGCCGATCGGGCGAGACATCGAGGATGCGGCTGTAGAGCACGTGCAGCACGTCGAGCGTCGACGTGGCGGCGGCGGTGTGCTTCTCGTCGCCCGTGAGGCGCGACATCAGCTGCTCGATGCGCGCTCGGGTGACGGATGCGGTGCCGGGCTTCACGGATGCGGTGCCGGGCTCCGCGGATGCGGTCGCGGGCTCCGCGGATGCGGTGCCGGGCTGCGCGGGTGCGGTCGCGGGTTGGGTGAGGGTTGCCATGCGACCACGATGCAACTTCAAGGTAACTTGAGGTCAAGCGATTCGTCGATTCTGGCCGCGCCGCGGCAGCGAGAGTGAGGACGACCCATGGAGACCTCGGACGAGCTGACGATCGGGCACCTCTCGGAGCGCTCGGGGGTGGCGACCTCGGCGCTGCGCTACTACGAGGAGCGCGGGCTCATCCGCTCGCGGCGCACGGTCGGCAACCAGCGCCGCTACGCGCAGGCCACGCTGCGGCGCGTGGCGTTCATCCGTGCCGCGCAGAACGTGGGGCTCAGCCTCGACGAGATCGGGGCGGCGCTCGCCTCGCTGCCCGACGCGCGCACCCCGACGAAGCGCGACTGGCACCGGCTCTCGCAGGCTTGGCGCCCGCGGCTCGACCAGCAGGTCGACCGGCTCACGCGGCTGCGCGACAGGCTCGACAGCTGCATCGGCTGCGGCTGCCTGAGCCTGAGGGCGTGCGCGCTCTACAACCCCGACGACGAGCTGAGCGCGGCGGGCACCGGCGGCGTGCTGCTCGAGCCGGGCCACGATCGGGACGTCAGCGCGCGACGCCGCGCGCGCTGAGCCGCGACGGTCGGTTGGCCGGCGCGCGGCGTCCGCTGCCCCCGGGGACGGCCGATTCGCCGGTGCCTGCCTCGCGCGCTGAGCCCGACCGCGATGCCCGGGTCAGCGCGCGCCGGCCTCCTGCCGCTCCACCATCTCGGAGATCCAGATCGGCGCGAACGGCGAGATGCAGCCCGGTGCGGTCGGATAGTCCTTCAGCACCTCGAGCCGCTCGCCGATCGCGAGCGCGCGCTCGCGCAGCTCGGGCCGCGTGATGCCGATCGTCGCGAGCACCTCGTTCATCGCCCACTGCAGCCGCTCGGGCGCCCCCGCCATCTCGGCCTCGATCGTGTCGAGCAGCCCGGGCAGGTCGAGGCCGGCGAGATCGGCATCCCCCGCGGCCCGACCAGCGGCGGCCTTCCGCAGCCGCTCGCTCGTCAGTGCCCATCCCGCGGCGGCGACCACCGCATCCGCGTCGTCGAACCACCGCTGGCGCAGCGCCTCAGCGTGCGGGCCCTTCTTGACCATGTAGTTGACGAGCCAGTCGAGCACCTTCGGCGCCCTCGCCTCGCGCAGCATGGCGTCGAGCTCGTCCTCGCCGAGCGACTTCGGGCGCGCGATGAGCAGCGCGAGCAGTCGCGCGGGCGTCTCACCGGTCGCCCACAGCTCGAGCGCGAGCTCGTGGTTCGTCTTCACGCGCTTCGCGATCGCGCGCAGCTTCGACAGGTTGATGCCGTGGTCGTCGCCGTGCCGCTCGTTGACCTCGCGCATGCGCGAATCCTCGAGCGCCGCCAGCTCGGCCTGCAGCCCGGCCACCGTCTCGGTCATCGCGGCCCCCCTTCGCTCCCACCACAGACTACGAGCGGATGCGCTGGAGCATCAGCGTGGCGTGGGCGCCGCGGTCGGAGCGCGACGGAGCACCGGCCCGCGGCGCCGTCAT
>DASSWM010000358.1:0-4857 GCA_035704865.1 Agrococcus sp. | reverse complement strand
CACCGTCGCGATCAGCGCGAGGCCGTGTCGGAGGACGCGACGTGCCCGCCTGCGCCGGACGACGCATCCGCCCCCAGCTTCGGCTGCCACAGCGGCAGCCGCACGATGAACGCGGTGCGGCCCGGCGCGCTCTCGAGCGCGATCGAGCCGTGGTGCGCGTCGACGAGCGCCTGCACGATCGCGAGGCCGAGCCCCGAGGAGCCGGTAGCGCGCGAGCGGGACGAGTCGCCGCGGGCGAAGCGCTCGAAGACCGAGCGCGTGAGCTGCGGAGGGATGCCGGGGCCCGCGTCGATGATCTCCACGACCGCCTCGCTGCCCTCCGCGCGCAGGTGCACGTCGATCGCCGTGCCGTCGGGCGTGTGCACGCGCGCGTTGGCGAGCAGGTTGGCGACGATCTGCTGCAGCCGCAGCGGGTCGCCGGGCACCGTCACCGGCTCCTCGGGCAGCTCGAGCGCGATGGGGTGGTCGCGGCCGGCGGCCTGCGCGTCGGCGACCGCCTCGACCACGAGCAGCGACAGGTCGACCTCGCCGCGCTCGAGCTCGCGGCCCTCGTCGAGCCGGGCGAGCAGCAGCAGGTCGTCGACGAGCGTCTGCATGCGGCGGGCGGCGGCCTCGATGCGCTCGAGCGACTCGCGGGAATCGGGCTGCAGCTCGCTGTCGTGCTTGCGCGTCACCTCGGCGTAGCCGCGCACGGCGGCGAGCGGCGTGCGCAGCTCGTGCGAGGCGTCGGCGACGAACTGGCGCACGCGCCGCTCGCTCTCGGAGCGCGCCTCGAACGCCTCCTCGATGTGGTTGAGCATGCGGTTCATGCTCTCCTGCACGCGCTCGACCTCGCTCGCGGGCTCCTCGATGCGCACGCGGTTGGTCAGCTGCGCGTCGCCCGAGGCGAGCGGCAGCTGCGAGATGCGCTCGGTGGTCGCGATGACGGAGGTGAGCGGCCGCAGCGCGCGCCGGATGATCATGTCGCCCAGCAGCAGCACGATCGTGACGGCCGCGAACGCCGAGACGGCGATGACGAAGGCGAGGGCCGCGAGCGTCTGGTTCGTGTCGGCGAGCGAGAGGCCGACGACGACGCGCAGGTCGCCGACGTCGCGCGCGATGACGCGGTACGACCCGTAGGTCGGCAGCGACACGGTCGACGTCGCATCCGTCTGCGCCGTCAGCACCGCGAGCTCGTCGAGGTCGGACAGCCCGAGCTGCTGCCCGTGCCGCGTGATGATGAAGTTGTCGCCCAGCTGCCGCCCGTCCTGCAGCGCGAACAGCGCGCCGGACGGCGTCCTGCTGGGGTCGATCATGGGGCTGCGCCCCTCCGCGATCGCCCGCTCGACCTCGACCGTCGTCTGGCTCGAGAGCTCGAGGAGCTGCTCGTCGACGCGCGTCTCGAGCACGACGCGCATCGTCATGACGCTCGCGATCGCGACGGCCGCGGTGAGCAGCGCGAACAGCGCCACGACGACGACCAGCAGCCGTCGTCGCAGCGACCACGACGACGGGTTCTGGATGCGCCGGCCCAGCTGGGCGGCGGACGCCGCGGCCTGCTGGGTCACGCGCGGGCCCTCCTGCGGGTCACTCCGCTGCGCGCAGCTGGTAGCCGACGCCGCGGACGGTGTGGATCATGGGCGGGCCGAGCGTGTCGATCTTCTTGCGCAGGTAGGAGATGTAGAGCTCGACGACGCTCGCGCGGCCGCCGAAGTCGTACGACCACACGCGGTCGAGGATCTGCGCCTTCGAGAGCACGCGGCGCGGGTTGCGCATGAGGTAGCGCAGCAGCTCGAACTCGGTGGCGGTGAGGTCGACCTGCTTGCCGCCGCGGCGCACCTCGTAGGAGTCCTCGTCCATCATGAGGTCGCCGACCCAGAGCACGCTCGACTCCTCGGCGGCGGCCGCGGTGCGGCGGATGAGGCCGCGCAGGCGAGCGACGACCTCCTCGAGGCCGAAGGGCTTCGTGACGTAGTCGTCGCCGCCGGCGGTGAGGCCCGCGACGCGGTCGTCGAGCGAGTCCTTCGCGGTGAGGAACAGCACCGGCACGTCGAAGCCGGCCGAGCGCAGGCGCTGGAGCACGGTGAGCCCGTCGATGTCGGGGAGCATGATGTCGAGCACGACGGCGTCGGGCCGGAACTCGCGCACGGCCTGCAGTGCCTGCTGGCCGTTCGCGGCGGTCTTCACGTCCCATCCCTCGTACTTGAGGCCCATGGCGACGAGGTCGGCGAGGCTCTGCTCGTCGTCGACGACGACGACGCGGATGGGCGATCCGTCGGGACGCGTGAGGCGGGGCTGGGCCCGCAGCTGCTGCTGAGCGGTGTCGGTCATGCCATCCATTTCGCCAGAGTCGCCTATGTGTCCGTCCGGCTCTACTCTATGTCGTTCCTGTGCGTATCCTTTTTGCTCTGAGCGAACCGTGCGGCAGGCCTCAGTCGCGCGTGAAGACGCCGGTGGCGAGCCAGCGGCGCAGCCGGCCGAGCGAGGTCTGCGTGTAGGCGGCGGCCTGCGCGCGCAGGTCGGCGGTGCTCATCGACAGCATCGCGTTGGCGAGCAGCAGCTGCCTGCCTGCGATGAGCGCCTCGAGGTCGCCCGGCTCGAGCTCCGGCAGCGGTGCGAGCTGGGCGTATCCGGCGCGCAGCGCGGCCTCGAGCGCGGGGTCGGCGCCGCGCAGGTAGAAGGCGGCGATCGCGAGATCGAGCGCGGGCGGGGCCACGCCGGCGTCGTCGAAGTCGAACACCGCGAGGCGCCCCTCGTGCCACTTGACGTTGCCGCCGTGCAGGTCGGCGTGCAGCGGGCGCGCTCCGCCTCCCGCGACGAGCCGGGCGAAGGCCTCGCCCGCGCGCGCCCGCGACTGGGCGAGCACGGCGCGGTCGTCGGCGGTGAGCCCCGGCGCCGCGTCGAGCACGTCGCGGTCGCCGAAGAGCGGCTCGTCGAACGTCGGCAGGGCCGATCCCGGCGGCGGGCTCCAGCCGGCGGCCTGCGAGTGCAGCGCCGCCATCGCACGGCCGAGCGCGTGCGCGCCGGCGGCGTCGAGCTCGTCCGCGTCCTCGCCCTCCAGCCACGACGCGATCGTGACGAGCAGCTGGCGGCCGAGCGCGGGCGCGTCGACCTCGACGAACCAGCCCCCGTCGGGCGTGCGCAGCGGCTCGGGCACCAGCACGTCGGTCTCGGCGGCGATCGCGGCGATCCACGCCTGCTGCGCGATCGCGTGCTCCGCGGTGCTGTGCGAGTTGGTGCCCACGCGCAGCGCGAGCCGGCGGCCGTCGGGCGTGCGCAGCGCGAAGGTGGTGTTGTAGCTGTGCAGCAGCACGTCGATGCGCGCGACCTCGAGGCCGAACTCGTCGGCCGCGCGCAGCGCCACGGGCCGCAGCGCGGCGATCTGCTCGGCATCGCTCATCGCGTCGTAGCCCGTGCTCATGCGAGCCATCACACCACGCCGAGCACCGGCGTCCGCGCGGGCGAGCCGGGGGCCGGCGCGTCGGCGATGCGTGGGACGATGGGTGGATGGACGTGCAGCTCGACATCTTCGGCGATGAGCTCGCCGAGTCGGGCGGCCCCGCCGCCAGCGCTCCGCCCGCGGCCCCCGTGCCGGTCGCGGAGCCGGCGGTGCCGGCGATCGCCGCCCTCAGCGCGGCTCCCGTGCTCGCCGCGGCCGCCGCGGTGCCGGGCGTCGTGATCGCGGCGCACGTGCGCCGCATCGTCGCGCGCTCGAGCGACCGCGTCGCCTGGCTGCGGGCGCGCTCGCAGGGCGTCACGGCGACGGATGCCGCGAAGCTCAGCACGCCGCGCTCGATCGAGACGGTCGCGCGCGAGAAGTTCGGCCTGCGCGGCTTCACCGGCAACGCCTTCACCGACCACGGCCGCGCCCGCGAGCCGCACATCGCCGGCTGGGTGCACGACCACTTCTCGCTCGCGCCCTCCGACGCGCTCTTCCACTCGGTGCCCGAGCGCCGCCACCTCGCCACGCCCGACTGCATCAGCGACGACGGCACGGTGCTGGCCGAGATCAAGACGACAGCGAAGCCCTTCGAGCGCATCCCGAAGCACTACCTGCGGCAGATCTGGTGGCAGCAGTACGTGCTGGGCGCCGAGCGCACGCTCTTCGTGTGGGAGCAGCACGTCGACTTCGTGCCGGTCGGTGCGCCGCGGCACCGGTGGGTCGAGCGCGACGAGGACGAGATCGCCGCGCTCGTCGATCGGGCCGACCGGCTGCTCGAGCTCCTCGCGCGCTGATGCTGCTGGCCATCCACGGGCTCGGCTCCGACTCGAGCGCGATGCACGGCTATCTCGACCACGCCGTGCCTGCCGGTGTGCAGGTGCTCGCGCCGGACCTGCGCGCGCACGGCGCGAACCCGCTCATCGGCGGGCCCGACGACTTCGCGATCGACGCGATGGCCGACGAGGTGGCGGATGCGCTGACGCACGCTGGCGACGGAAGCCCGGTCTCGATCGTCGGCGTCTCGCTCGGCGCGGCCATCGCGGCGCGCATCGCCCGCTCGGGCCGGTTCCCGATCGACCGCGTCGCGCTCGTGCGGCCCGCGTTCACGACCGAGCCGCTGCCGGCGAACCTCGCGGTCTTCCCGCTCATCGGCCGGCTGCTCGGCGAGCACCGTCCGCCGCGCGCGCTCGAGCACCTGCGCGCCTCCGGCGCCTGGCGGGCGATCGCGCACGAGTCGCTCGCGCACGCGCGCGGCCTCGAGGCGCAGCTGACGCAGCCGCTCGCGGTCGAGCGCCGCATCAGGCTCTTCGAGATCCCGCGCAACGTCGGCTACCGGCCGGGCGAGCTGCGCATCGCCGCGCCGACGGTCGTGCTGGCGAGCCGGCGCGACCCGCTGCACCCGCTGCACGTGGCGGAGGCGTGGCGCGACGAGCTCG
>DASSWM010000357.1:0-4978 GCA_035704865.1 Agrococcus sp. | reverse complement strand
CCGCGCGGCGAAGCCGTCGCGGTCGCGCCACCAGCGCAGCAGGAACCACAGCCCGAGCGCGAGCGCGAACGCGAGCCCGCCGGGCCGCGTGAGCGAGAGGATCGGCAGCAGCACCCACAGCCACTCCCACGCGCGCAGCCGCCACGCCAGCAGCGCGCCAGCGAGCAGCAGCAGGAACAGCGACTCGGCGTAGCCCAGCTGCAGCACCGGCGCCGTGGGCGAGAGCAGCACGATCGCGAGCGCGAACCGCTCCCTGCCGGGCGCGAGCTCGGCGAACAGGCGGTAGGCCACGAGCGCGAACGCGAGCGACGCGGCGAGCGAGAGCAGCACCGCCGCGCCCTCCCACGGCAGCCCGGTGAGCATGAGCATGCGGGCGAGCATCGGGTAGACGGGCATGAACGCCCAGGCGTTCTCGCCCACGTGACCCGAGTCGTCGAGCGCGAGCTCGCTCGGGTAGCCCGACATCGCGACGATGTAGTACCAGTGGGCGTCCCACATCGTCGAGTAGTCGAGCAGGTCCGGGCGCGCCGGCGTCCAGGCGCTCTCCTCCTGCCGGCCGGCGAAGGCGGCGAGGAACGCCGTGCTCGCCAGCCGCGACACGAGCCACAGCGCCGCCGGCCACAGCCACCAGCGCTGCGCGAGCCGCGCCCCGCGCTCTGTCAGGCTCGCGAGAGCCACGTCCGCAGGCTCTCCTCGGTCGCGACGATCTGCGCGACCGGCACCGACTCATCGTCGGCGTGCGCCTTCGTGGGGTCGCCGGGGCCGAAGTTCACGGCCGGGATCCCGAGCGCCGAGAACCGCGCGACGTCGGTCCAGCCGTACTTCGGCTGCGGCGTCGCGCCGACCGCGGCGATGAACTCCTGCGCGAGCGGCGCGTCGAGCCCCGGGCGCGCGCCGGGCGCGGAGTCGACCACGCGCACGTCGAAGCCCTCGAACAGCGCGACGACGTGCTCGGTGGCCTCCACGACCGAGCGCGACGGCGCGAAGCGGTAGTTGACGTGCACGACGCACTCGTCCGGGATGACGTTGGTGGCGACGCCGCCGGAGATGAGCACGGCGTTCAGCCCCTCGCGGTAGCGCAGCCCCTCGACGTCGACCTCGCGCGGCCGGTACGACTGCAGCACCTGCAGCACCGCGGCCGCGTCGTGGATGGCGTTGTGGCCCACCCAGGCGCGGGCCGAGTGCGCGCGCACGCCGCGCGTGCGGATCTCGGCGCGCAGCGTGCCGTTGCAGCCGCCCTCGATGTGGCCGTTCGAGGGCTCGCCGAGGATCGCGAAGTCGGCCTGCATGAGCTCCGGGTGCTCGGCGGCGAGGCGGCGCAGGCCGTTGTGCTCCTCCCCCACCTCCTCGTGGTCGTACCAGATCCACGTCACGTCGACCACGGGCTCTGCGAGCTCGACGGCGAGCTTGAGCTGCACGGCGACGCCCGCCTTCATGTCGACGGTGCCGCGGCCCCAGATGTGCTCCTCGCCGTCGACCATGAGCGGATGCGTCGGCAGATTCCCGTTGACCGGCACGGTGTCGATGTGGCCGGCGATGACGACGCGGCGCTCGCGCCCGAGGTCGGTGCGCGCGATGACGGTGTCGCCCACGCGCGTGACGTCGAGGTGCGCGGCCTCGCGCACGGCCGCCTCGATCGCGTCGGCGAGCGGGCCCTCGTCGCCGGAGACGGAGTCGATGTCGCACAGCTGACGGGTGAGCTCTGCGGCGGTCGTGGTCAGGTCGAGCACCGGGTGCAGCGAAGGGGCCGTCATGCCTCCCAGCCTAGACTTGCGGCATGGCTCACCTCGCACACGGACACGCGCTCGTCACGCTCCACGAAGGCCGGGTGCTCGACGCGTGGTACCCCTCGCCCGCGCTCGGCGCCGCAGGCGTCGACGAGCGCTCCGGCGCCGATGACGGCCTCGCCGACCTCGCCGGCCCCGTGCCCGCGCGCGGCGTCATGCTCGAGCCGCGGCACGTCGAGATCGACCTCGATGCGGCGCCCGCCTCGCCCGAGGACGCCTACCTGCGGCTGCACCTGCTCAGCCACCGGCTCGTGCAGCCGAACACCCTCAACCTCGACGGCATCTTCGGCGCGCTGCCGCTCGTCGCCTGGACCAACGGCGGCGCCGCCGACCCCGCGTGGGCGGCCGCCAACCGGGTCGCGCTGCAGCGGGCAGGCCTGCAGGTGCAGGTCGTGGACCGCTTCCCGCGCATGACCGACTTCGTCATCCCCGAGGGCGTGCGCATCGGCGACGCTGCGCGCGTGCGCCTCGGCGCGCACCTCGCGCCCGGCACCGTCGTCATGCACGAGGGCTTCGTGAACTTCAACGCGGGCACGCTCGGCGCCTCGATGGTCGAGGGACGCATCTCGCAGGGCGTCGTGGTCGGCGACGGCACCGACGTGGGCGGCGGCGCCTCCATCATGGGCACGCTCTCGGGCGGCGGCAAGGAGCGCATCGCGCTCGGCGACCGCGTGCTGCTGGGCGCGAACGCCGGCGTCGGCATCTCGATCGGCGACGACTCGGTCGTCGAGGCCGGGCTGTACGTCACGGCAGGCACGAAGGTGACGGTGCTGCCCGGCGGCGAGCAGGTGAAGGCGCTCGAGCTCTCCGGCGTCCCCGGCCTGCTGTTCCGCCGCAACTCCGTCTCGGGCGCCGTCGAGGTCATCGCGCGCGACGGGCGCGGCATCGAGCTCAACGAAGCGCTGCATTGAGCACGCCGCCCGTGCTCGCGCTGCGCGAGCTCACCAAGCGCTTCGGCCAGAAGGTGGCGGTCGACCGGCTGAGCCTCGACGTGCCGCCGGGCAGCATGTTCGGCCTGCTGGGCCCCAACGGCGCGGGCAAGACCACCACGCTCTCGATGGCGACCGGGCTGCTGCGGCCCGATGCCGGCACGGCGTTCGTCGGCGGCGCCGACGTGTGGGCCGACCCGGCAGCGGCGAAGGCGCGCATGGGCGTGCTGCCGGACGGCGTGCGGCTCTTCGACCGGCTGACGGGTGCCGAGCTGCTGCGCTACCACGGGCTGCTGCGCGGCATGGCCGAGGCCGACGTCGCCTCCCGCGCGGGCGAGCTGCTGGCCGCGCTCGGGCTCGACGACGCCGGCTCCACGCTCGTGATCGACTACTCGGCCGGCATGCGCAAGAAGATCGGCCTCGCGTGCGCGCTCATCCACGCGCCCCGGCTGCTGCTGCTCGACGAGCCGTTCGAGGCCGTCGACCCGGTCTCGGGCGAGACGATCCGCGAGATCCTGCGCGGCTTCGTCGCCTCGGGCGGCACGGTCGTGCTCTCGAGCCACGTCATGGAGCTCGTCGAGTCGCTCTGCGACCGCGTCGCGATCATCGCCGAGGGCCGCATGCTCGCGACCGGCACGCTCGACGAGGTGCGGCAGGGCAGCTCGCTGCAGCGGCGCTTCCTCGATCTCGTCGGCACGCACGCGCTGGGCGCTGAGAGCCTGTCGTGGCTGCGCTCCTCGTAGGGCTGCGGCTGCGCCAGCTCGGGCGCGCGCTCGGGCGCAGCCCGTGGGCGATCGTGACGCTCGTGTTCGCGGTGCTCGGCGCGCTCGGCGTGCTCGGGCTCGTCGGCGCGCTGCTCGTGGTGCTGCGCGTGGCGGTGCCGCACGCGGCTCCGGATGCCGTGGTGCTGCTGGGCGGCACGATGGTCGTCGGGTGGGCGGTCGCGAGCGTCCTCATCTCCCCCGACGAGTCGCTCGCACCCGAGCGGTTCGCGCTGCTGCCGGTGCCCGCACGGCGGCTGCTGCCGGGCGTGCTGCTCGCGAGCGCGATCGGCGTCGGCGGCATCGGCACGCTGCTCGCGCTGCTGCTGACGCTCATCGGGTGGAGCGTCGACGTGCCCGCGCTCGTCACCGCGGCGCTGCTGCTGCCGCTGCAGCTGCTCACGTGCCTGCTCGCGGGGCGGGCCCTCGCGGCGGCCCTCGCGCGGCAGCTCGCCAAGCGCAGCGGCCGCGACCTCGCGATCGTGATCGGCAGCGTGCTCGCGATCTCCGCCGGCATCCTCGTGCCGACCGTCGTCGAGGGTGTGCGCGCGCTCGGCGCCGCCGAGTCGATGCTGGCCGCCGTCGCCGACGTGCTCGCGTGGACGCCGATCGGCGCGGCGTGGGGCGTGCCGCGCGCGCTGCTCGCGGGCGCGCCGCTCGTCGCGCTCGCGCAGCTGGCGATCGCGCTCGCGACCGCCGCGCTGCTCGCGCTCGTGTGGGCACAGGACTTCCGCGCGCGGCTCACCGCGCCCATCTCCCACACTGGCGGCGCGCGCGTGCGCGGCGGCGGCTGGATCGACCGCCTGCTGCCCGCGACGCCGGTGGGCGCGATCGCGGCGCGCGGCCTGCGCTACCGGTTCCGCGACCCGCGGCACCTCGTCAACGTGATCGGCGTCGCGCTGCTGCCGCTGCTGCTGCTCGGCATGAACCTCGTGATCGGCGGCACGATCGAGGTCGAGCTCGAGGCCGACGCCGGCATCGAGCTCGGCCCCTTCGCAGCGGTCGGCCCGATGCTGCTGCCCGTGCTGGGCGCGGTCGTGCTCATGTCGATCGCGCAGCTCGACGCCGCCTACGACAGCTCCGCCCTCGCGGCGCACGTGCTCGCGGGCGTCTCCGGCACCGCCGACCGCGCGGGGCGGGCGCTCGGCATGCTCGTGCTGTTCGTGCCGCTGCTCGTCGCCTCGAGCGTCGTCTGCACCGCGGTGACGGGCCGCTGGGACCTGCTGCCCGCGACCCTCGGGGCGACCCTCGGCACGGCGGGCCTCGTCATCGGCGTCGGCGCGGCCATCAGCCCCTGGATGCCCGGGCAGACGCCCGCGCCGGAGGCGAGCCCGTTCGGCTCCGGCTCGTCCGGCGGCGCGCAGGCGCTGCTGGGCGCGGGCATCATGCTGCTCGCGACGCTCACGGTGGGGATGCCGGCGCTCGCGACCGCGGTCGCGGCCGTGTGGAGCCCGTGGCTCGGCTGGGTGAGCCTCGCGGTGGGCCTGGCCGTCGGCGCGCT
>DASSWM010000356.1:0-3423 GCA_035704865.1 Agrococcus sp. | reverse complement strand
AGTCGGTCGTGCGCTACTCCTTGAGCGCCGCGAACGGCGCGCTTGCGGTGTCGTCGTACACGTACGACGCACTGCCAGCCGACGAGCGGGCGGTGCTGCCGGACGCCGATCGCATCGCACAGGCGCTCGAAGGCCTTGGCTGAGTGGTCTCGATGCGCGCGCGGCTCCGCCGCGTGCTGCTCGGCCGGCGTTCACCTGGCGGTGTAGCCGCCATCGACCGCGATGCTCGCGCCGGTGACGTACGCCGCCTCGGGGGAGGCGAGGTACGAGACCGCGGCCGCGACGTCGTCGGGCGTCGCCAGGCGGCCGAGCGGGACGTCGGCGAGCGTGTCGGCGAGCGCCTGCTCGGGGTCGGGCTGGTCGCCGAGCCAGTCCTCGATGAGCGGCGTGCGCGCCATGCCGGGCGCGACGGCGTTCACGCGGATGTTGTGCGGCGCGAGCTCCACCGCAGCGCCCTTCGTGTACGCCGCGAGGGCGCCCTTCGACGCCGTGTAGGTCGTGAGCGTCGGCACGCCCGACGACGCCAGGCGCGAGAGCAGGTTGATGATCGCGCCGCCGCCGGTCGGGATCATCGCGCGCGCGGCCGCGGCGGTCATCGTCATCGCCGCGATCGTGTTGAGCGCGAAGACGTCGACGAGCTCCTCCTGCGGAGTGTCGACGATGAGGCCCGCGTGCCTGCGCCCCGCGTTGTTGACGAGCACGTCGAGGCGGCCGAACGCATCCGTCACCTCGCGCACGACGCGCTCGGGCACGCCCGGCTCGGTGAGGTCGCCCGCGACGAAGAGCGCGTCGCCGAGCTGCTCGGCGACCTCGGCGGACGGCGGCCTGCGGCCCGAGACCGCCACGCGCATGCCGTCGGCCCGCAGCCGCGCCGCGATCGCGACGCCGAAGCCGGAGGTGCCGCCCGTGACGAGGGCGACTCGGGCGGGTGCGGCGGTCGTGTCGGTCATGCGATGCCCTTCGGATGGGTCGGATGCGTTGGATGCGGGAGTGCGGAGCTGCGGCGGGGCAGGTCGGCCGGGCGCGTCAGCCGACGTCGGGGTCGCGGTGGGTGAACGCGCCGCCGGCGATCGTGGCGCGCACGGGGATCGCGGCGATCTCGCCGGAGGCGACCTCGCGCGGGTGGGCGCCGAGGAAGACCATGTCGGCCAGCTGGCCCGGCACGAGCCGGCCCTTGCGCGCCTGCTGGCCGGTGACGGTGGCCGAGCCGACGGTCGCGGCGTGCACGGCCTCGTCGACCGTGATGCGCTCGTGCTCGCCGTAGACGCGCCCCTCCTCGCTGCGGCGCTCGACGAACGACTGGATGCCCAGCAGCGGCGGCCCGGGCACCACCGGCCGGTCGGAGGAGAGCGCGAGCGGCATCCCCGCGTCGAGCTGGCTGCGGGCGCGGATCGACAGGTCGGCGCGATGCTGGCCCACGGGGCGGCGGATGCCCTCGCCGAACGAGTGGATGAAGGTCGGCTGCACGACGCACGCGATCTCGAGCGCCGCGAGCCGCTCGAGCTGCTCGGGCCGAACAACGACCCCGTGCTCGACGCGGTTGGGCACCGCGGGGCGGCCGTGCAGGCGGATCGCCTCCTCGATCGTGTCGAGCGCGAAGTCGAGCGCCGCGTCGCCGACCGCGTGCAGGGCGAGCGACCAGCCGGCGGCCGCCGCCTCGAGCACGCGCGTGCGCATGACCGCCGGGTCGTCCTGCAGGTAGCCGTGGTAGCCGGGGCAGTGCTCGTAGTCCTCGCGCATCTGCGCGGTGCGGCCGAGGATCGAGCCGTCGGTGAACACCTTCACGGGGCCCAGCTGCAGCCAGTCGTCGCCCCAGCCGGTGCGCATGCCGGCGCCGAACCCGCGGCGGTGCGGCTCGTCGGCGTGGCCCTCGATCGGGTGCAGCGCATCCATCACCGGCATCACCTGCATGCGCGTGCGGAGCAGCCCCTTGTCGCGGGCCCCCTGGTACGCGGCGAGCTCGCCCGGGGCGTGACCGATCCAGCCTCCGGCGACCCCCGCATCCGTCACGCTCGTCATCCCCTCGCGGGCGTACTGCGCCGTCGCGAGCTCGAGCGCGCGCTCGAGCGAGGCGAGGGGGTAGGGGAGCAGGATGTCCTGCACGAGCTTCATCGCGCGCTCCTCGAGCACGCCGGTGGGCCGGCCGTCGTCGCCGAGCACGATCTTGCCGCCCTCGATGGGCGTCGCCGCGAGGTCGTCGGCGCCGGCGAGCGCGAGGCCGGCGCTCGAGGCCTGGCCGGAGTGGCCCGAGGCGTGCTTGATCCACACCGGGCGGCCGCCGCTCGCGCGGTCGAGCGCGTCGCGGTCGGGCACGATGCCCTGCAGGAGCACCGGGTTGTAGCCGGAGGCGACCACCCAGTCGCCCGGCTCCGTCTGCTCGGCCTGCGCCTCGATCACGCGGTAGATGTCGTCGAGCGAGGCGACGCGCGAGAGGTCGGCCTCCATGAGCGTCGTGCCGAACCAGACGCTGTGCGAGTGCACGTCGTTGAAGCCGGGCAGCAGCGCGAGGCCGCCCGCGTCGATCGTCTCGCGCGCCTGCAGCCCGTCGACCTCGTCGTCGAGCGCCACGACCCTGCCGTCGAGCACGGCCAGCGCGCTCGCATGCGGACGCTCGGCGTCGCGAGTGTCGATGCGGGCGTTCCGCACGATCAGGTCGACCTTCATCGGCTGCTCCTTCGGCGTGGCACAGACGCTAACCCACCGCGACCCGCGCGGGTGTCGCCCGGGTCTTGCGATCTGCGTCGATCTCAAACATAGTATGTATCACCTAAACGCGGCGAGTGGCAGTTGAGCCCTCGCCGGTCCCTTCCCGGACGGAGCACCGATGGCAACGACGCCAGCAACCACGCAGACCCTCGACAGCAGGCAGGAGCGCGACGTCAAGCGCCTGCGGCGAGTGGCGATGACCTCATTCATGGGCACCGCGATGGAGTGGTACGACTACTTCATCTACGGCCTCTTCGCCGCGCTCGTCTTCGACGAGCTGTTCTTCCCGAGCTTCGACCCGGCCGTCGGCACGGTGCTGGCGCTGCTCACCTTCGGCATCGGCTTCATCGCCCGGCCGGTCGGCGCGATCCTCTTCGGCCACCTGGGCGACCGCATCGGTCGCAAGAAGACGCTCATCGTGACGCTGCTCGTCATCGGGCTCTCGACCGGCATCATCGGCCTGCTGCCGACCTTCGACGCGATCGGCTTCGCCGCGCCCATCCTGCTCACGACGCTCCGCTTCATCCAGGGCCTCTCGCTCGGCGGCGAGTGGAGCGGCGCGGTGCTGCTGGCGGTCGAGCACGCGCCGGCGAAGCAGCGTGCCTTCTACGGCGCCATGCCGCAGTACGGCTCGCCCGTGGGCACGATCGTCTCCTCGGGTGTCGTCGCGCTCGTCACGCTCCTGCCCGAGGACCAGCTCATGACGTGGGGCTGGCG
>DASSWM010000355.1:0-6025 GCA_035704865.1 Agrococcus sp. | reverse complement strand
GCGATCGACGGCTTCGCGATCGTCATGAGCCGCACGGCGCTGCTCGACGGCATGCTCGCGATGTTCGTGCTCGCGGGCGCGGGCGCGCTGCTGCTCGACCGGCGCGGCTCCCCCGCCCGCACGGTGCGGGCGCTCGCGGCGAGGCCCCGCAGGTTCGGCGCCGCGATGTGGAGCCGGCCGTGGCTCATCGTCGCGGGCGGACTGCTGGGCGCCGCATGCGCGACGAAGTGGTCGGGTGCGGCGTTCGTGGCGCTCTTCGGCCTCTGGATCGTCGCGATGGATGCGCTCGACCGGCGCCGCGCGGGCTTCCGGCACCCGTGGATCGGCACGCTCCTGACGCAGGCGCCCGTCAGCTTCGTGCTGCTCGTCGGCCCCGCGCTCGTCGTCTACGTCGCGAGCTACGCGGGCTGGTTCGAGGGCGGCTGGGGCAGCCAGGTCGCGCTCGAGCGCGTGGATCTCCGCTGGGGCGGGCTGCTCGCGTGGGTGCCGCTGGGCCTGCAGTCGCTGTGGATGTATCACGCGCAGCAGCTCGGCTTCCACGTCGGCCTCACGAACCCGCACTCGTACCAGTCGCCCGCGTACGAGTGGGCGTGGCTCGGCCGGCCCACGGGCTTCGAGATGGTCTCGAACGACGCCGGCGTGTGGTGGATCACCGCCCTGCCCAACCTGCTCATCTGGTACGCGAGCGTCATCGCGGTCGGCTTCCTGCTGTTCCAGCTCGGCCGTCGGCTCGACCGCACCGCGGGCTTCCTGCTCGTAGGCATCGCGGCCGGCTACCTGCCGTGGCTCGCGTTCCCCGACCGCACGATCTTCTTCTTCTACGCGATCGTCTTCCTGCCGTTCATGGTGATCGGGCTCGCCTGGGCGCTCCAGCGGCTCGTGGGCCCCACGCGCGCACTGCCAGCGCCCGCCGCGACGCGCCCCCGCACAGACGTGGCGGATGCGTCGGCGCGCTCCCGCGCGGATGTGACGGATGCGTCGACCCGGCCCCACACCAACACGACGGATGCGTCGGCCCGGCTCGACGCGGACGTCGCTGCCGCCGTGCCCGCACCGCCGTCCGATCGCGAGGATCTCGAGCGACGCGCGGCCGGCTGGGCCGCGATCGCCGTGCTCGTGCTCGTGAGCATCGGCGTCGCGATCTGGTTCATGCCCGTCGCGTACGGCATCCCGCTGCCGGAGGAGCTCATCCGGCTGCGCTACTGGCCGCCCAGCTGGCCGTAGCCGCCCGGCCCGGTCTCACCGCATCCGTCTCGTCCGTCGGCGACACCGATCGGTCCGGCAGAACGGCTGCGGCAGGTCGCACACGAAGCCCTCGCAGCGGTAGGCGCCGGGCTGCGACTTGCCCTCGTACAGCTCGAAGCCGGCCGCTGCGAGCGCGGCCGCCTGCTCGGGGCCGACGACGACGGCGCCGGGCTCCCGCCGCAGCCGCGCCGGCGGATCGCCGATGAGCACGAGCGTGCGCGGCGGCTCTGCGAGCAGCGCGGCGACGCGCAGGGTGGCGGCCCCGGCGAGCGGATTGCGGATGGCGAGGGTCGCGTCGAGCACGCGCGTCGCCCGTTCGAGGTGCGCGGCATCGCCCGTGAGCGCATAGAGGGCGCGGAGCGCGCCGGCGAGCGCGGCCTGACCGGACGGCGCGTCGCCGTCGGACGCGGGCCCGAGCTGCAGCGCAGGCCCCTGCGCCGACGTCTCCGCCGGGTCGGGCGCCGCGTCGAGGATCGCGCGCGCCGCGTTCGCCCACCGGGTCTCGCCGGTGACGGCGGTGAGCGCGAGCAGCCCGCTCGCGAGGCAGCCGGCGTCCGCCGCGTTGGCGGCGGCCGGCGAGGGCGTGCCGTCCAGGTTCGCGTGCACGAGCACGGGCGTGCCGCGGCCGTCGTCGTCGAGCCCTGGAGCGTGCAGCTCGAGCAGCCGGTCGGCGGTCTCGGCGGCCAGCGCGAGCGCGACCGGGTCGTGGTCGCGCAGCGCCCGCACCGCGAGCGCCTCGATCGCGAGGCCGTTCGCGCTCGTCACGAGCAGCCGGTCGAGCGGCGGCCGCTCGAGCCGCGCCGCCTCGTCGGGGCTCGCGAGGTGCCAGCCGCCCTCGACGCGCTGCCCGTCGACGGTCGACTCTGCGTCCTCCGCGATCGCGAAGCCGCCGTCGGGCAGCCGCAGCACCTCGGCGAGGAAGCCGACGATGCCGGCGGCGACCGTCTCGCGCCGCAGCAGGGTCGCGGCGTGCAGCAGCTGCGCGTTGTCGACGAGCATGCGCTCGAAGTGGGGCTCCGACCAGTCGCGCTGCGTCGCGTAGCGGAAGAAGCCGCCGTCGCGCCCGCGCAGGTGCGAGTAGCCGCCCTCCGCGACGGACGCGTCGTCACCGGCCGCCGCGTCGAGCAGCCTTCCAGCGAGCTCGCGGTCGACGTCGACGAGCGCGATGATCAGCGGCGCCTGCGGGAACTTCTGGCCCGTCCCGAGCCCGCCGTGCTCGGGGTCCTCGAGCGACGCGACCGAGGCGAGCGCCTCGTGCACCGCGGCACGATCGGGCGCTTCCTCCCCCGTGCCGCCCCGCGTGGCCCGCAGCGCCTCCTGCACCTGCACCGCCGTGCCGGCCACCGCATCCGCCTGCTCGCGCCACGCGTGCGCGATCGCCGCCAGCACCTCGCGGAACCCCGGGATGCCCTGCCGGCCGACGGGCGGGTAGTAGGTGCCGGCGTAGAACGGCAGGCCCTCGGGGGTGAGGAAGACGCTCAGCGGCCAGCCGAGGCTGCGCGTGAACGCCGAGGCTGCGCCCATGAGCGCGGCGTCGACGTCGGGTCGCTCCTCGCGATCGACCTTGACGGCGACGAAGCCGTCGCGCAGCAGCGCGCCCACCTCGGGGTCGGCGAACGACTCGCGCGCCATCACGTGGCACCAGTGGCAGGTGGCGTAGCCGACCGAGGCGAACACCGGCACGCCGCGCTCGCGCGCCTCGGCGAACGCCGCATCGCCCCACTCGCGCCAGTCGACCGGGTTGTCGGCGTGCAGCCGCAGGTAGTCGCTCGCGGTGTGCGCGAGCCTGTTGTCGCCCTGGCCGACGGATGCCCCTTCGCCCTGCTGCTGCATGCCGCCCACGCTACGCCGCCGATGCCGGCGGCACAGGGCCCCTGCTCACCAGCGGCGGCGCGGCGGACGCGGCCGCTGCATCGAGTGCCAGTTGCGGCAGGGCTGCGTCGAGCCGCGGCGCACCCCGGTGCACGCCGGCATGACCACCGGCGGCTGCGGGCCGTCGGACTCCTCCCACTCGTCGGTCTCGAGCTCGCTGCCGCGCGTCCACAGGTGCCACGCCGGCTGCACGGCGTTCATGAGCACTTCGCAGTCGCAGAAGCCGCCCGAGCCCTCCAGCCGCCGCTCGAGCGCGATCGCGCGCGGCGCCCGCAGGTCGCGGTAGCGCTGCGCGAAGCGCAGGCCGCCCTGGCAGCCGAAGGCGGTGACGGTGCGGTCGAGGTAGCACGCGAGGCACTCGCGCTCGTGGGGCGCGAGCCACAGCTCCGACAGCTCGCGCAGGTGCTCTTCCGCCTCGGCGGTGATCGGTTCGTCCATGCCGCGCACCGTGCCACGGCCCGGCTCGCGCGCGAGCGGCGCGGCCGGCTGCCTGTGCAAAGCCCGCGCGCCGCAAGCCCGTGCTCGGCGACGCACCGCTACCCGTGCCCGGCCGCGCACAGCGCGAGCGCGAGACCGACCCCTTCCGCCACCCACGACCCGGTGCTCCGGGTCGCGACGGGAAGAAGGGGTCGGCGAGACGAAGATGGACCCGCTTCCCTCTCGCGGACCCGATCTATCGGGTCCTGTCGAGGGAAACGGGTCCAGCCCGCGAACGAGGGCTACGCCACCTCGGCCGGGTCGGCCCGGATGAGCGCGCGTGCTCGCGAGAGCGCCCGCTGCGGGAGGAGCGTCAGCCCACCTCGGCCGGGTCGGCCGAGACGCGGCCCGCCGCGCCCTGGTCGAGCGCGTCGATCGCCGCCACGTCGTCGGCGGTCAGCTGCACGGCCGCCGCCGCCAGGTTCTCCTCCATGCGCTCGCGCCGGTTCGACTTCGGGAAGACGATGCGGCCCGAGGCGAGGTGCCAGGCGATGACGACCTGCGCCCACGAGACGCCCAGGCGCGCGGCGATCTCGCCGATCGCACCGCTCGAGTAGTCGACCTTGCCCTGCCCGAGCGGCCCCCACGCCTCGATCTTGATGTCGTGCTCGGCGGCGAGCGACGTCGCGGGACGCTGCTGGAACTGCGGGTGCAGCTCGATCTGGTCGACCGCCGGCACGATGCCGGTGGCGAGGATCTCGGGCAGGTAGCGCTCGTCGAAGTTCGAGACGCCGATCGACGTCGTCAGCCCCTCGTCGCGCATCGCCGCGAGCGCCTCCCACGTCTCGACGGGGCTGCCGGCGGACGGCGTCGGCCAGTGGAT
The DNA here is from genome assembly GCA_035704865.1 of Agrococcus sp. GTDB lineage: Bacteria > Actinomycetota > Actinomycetes > Actinomycetales > Microbacteriaceae > Agrococcus. The sequence continues at coordinate 1,608 of DASSWM010000355.1, read as the reverse complement.
CAGGTATAGGTCGACGTGGTCGAGGCCGAGCTTCTCGAGGCTCTCGCCCATCGCGGCGCGCGCCGCCTCCGTGCCGCGGCGGTCGTTCCACAGCTTGGTCGTGACGTAGAGCTCGTCGCGCGCGATGCCGCTCGCCGCGAGCGCGCGGCCCACGCCCTCCTCGTTGCCGTAGATGGCGGCCGTGTCGATGTGGCGGTAGCCGGCCTCGAGCGCGTCGGTCACGATGCGCTCGGTCTCGGCCGGGTCGACCTTGAACACGCCGAATCCCAGCTGCGGGATCGTGCGGCTGTCGTTGAGCTGCAGGGTCGGGATGGTGATCGTCATTCGGTCTCCTCGATGGTCGATGTGTCTTCGGGAAGGGCGGATGCGTCGACACCGGGCACGTGCCGCTCGTCCGGTCCGCTGTAGGCCGAGAGCGGCCTGATGAGCGCGTTGTTCGCGCGCTGCTCGATGATGTGCGCCGTCCAGCCGGTCACGCGCGCGGCGACGAACAGCGGCGTGAAGATCGGCACGTCGAAGCCCATGAGCGCGTAGGCCGGGCCCGACGGGAAGTCGAGGTTGGGCTTGATGGGCTTGCGGTCGGCCATCGCCTGCTCGAGCGCCGTGTAGATCTCGAGCACCTCTGGCGCGTCATAGTGCTCCACGAGCGACCCGAGCGCGGCCCGCATCGTGGGAACCCGCGAGTCGCCGTTCTTGTACACGCGGTGCCCGAACCCCATGATCTTGCGCTTCTCGTCGAGCGCGGTCTGCATCCACGCATCCGCCCGCTCCGGGCTGCCGACCTCGCGGAAGACCTCCATCACGGCCTCGTTCGCGCCGCCGTGCAGATGGCCCTTGAGCGCGCCGATCGCGGCGGTGACGGCCGAGTAGAGGTCGGCGAGGGTCGACGTGACGACGCGCGCCGTGAAGGTCGAGGCGTTGAAGGAGTGCTCGGCGTACAGGATCATCGACTGGTTGAAGGCGTCGACGACGACCGGGTCGGCCTCCTCGCCGAAGGCCATCCAGAGGAAGTTCGCGGCGTAGTCGAGGTCGTCGCGCGGCTCGATCGGCTCCTTGCCGCTGCGGCGGCGCTGCTCGTAGCTGACGATCGAGGGCAGCACGGCGAAGAGGTTGAACGCCTTGTCGAGGTCGGTGTCGGGGTCGTCGGTGTGCGGGTCGTTGGCGCCGACGATCGAGACGGCCGTGCGCACGACGTCCATCGGATGCGCGGTGTCCGGCAGCGCATCCATGACCGTCCTGACGTTGTCGGGAAGGGGGCGGTGGCGGCGCTCCTTGGCGCGGAAGTCGGCCAGCTGCGCCTCGTCGGGCAGGTCGCCGTGCCAGAGCAGGTAGGCGACGGCCTCGAACGGCTGGGTGGCGGCGAGCTCCTGCACGGGGTAGCCGCGGTAGAGCAGGGAGTTCGTGTCGGGGTTGACCTTCGAGACCTCGGTGGTGTCGGCGATGACGCCGGCGAGGCCCTTCTTGATATCGGGCTCGGCCATGGTGCTCCTCGAGAACGGGTGGGCGGGGACGCGTCCTCGACTCTATGGCACCCGAGGGCAGGACTCGTTCGCCCGACGAACGAGCCGTGGAGGGCCGGCAGCGCGCGTGATGGGCCGCTCATCCGCG
>DASSWM010000354.1:0-5449 GCA_035704865.1 Agrococcus sp. | reverse complement strand
GGTAGACCGCCTCGAGGCCGCGCACGCGGTCGAGGCGCAGGGCTGCGAGGCCGGACGCGGTGAGCGTGCCGAGGTCGCCGCCGGAGCCCTTCACCCAGATGAGCTCGACCGGCTCGCCGGATGCCGGGTCGATCGCGGTGCCCTTCGCCGAGGTGTTGCCGCCGGCGTAGTTGGTGTTGCGCGGGTCGGCGCCCAGCCGGTTGCTGCGCTCGATGAGCTGCTGCACCGTGTCGCCGGCCGCCGCAGCGGCGCCGGCCGCCGCGCTCGCGCCGCGCCCCGACGTCCGCTTCGCCGCCGCGCTCTTGCGCCCCATCCTGCCTGTGCGCCGCCGACGCGCTCCTCGGCGATCCGCTCGAGGTAGCCGGAGGCGAGGAAGTGCCGCATCGGGTCCTCCGGCAGGCCGCGCGAGGCACGGAGCTCGGCGAGCATCGGCCGCACGTCGGTGCTGTACGCGTCCATCAGGATGTCGTTGGCGAGCAGCACGTCGCAGTCGCGGCGCGCGGCGGCGAGCGCCTCGGTGTCGAGCGAGAGCGCCTTCGCGACCGCCTCCTGCACGTTGAGCACGCTGCGGATCTGGCCGGGGATCTTCGCCTCGATGTTGTGGCACTGGTCGAGCACGAGCTGCACGTCGGGGTCGCCGTAGCCGCCGCCGGCGATGAGCTCGACCACGATGCGGAAGAGCTGGAACGGGTCGGCGAGCCCCACGATGAGGTCGTCGTCGGCGTAGAAGCGCGAATTGAGGTCGAAGGCGCCGAGCTTCCCGAGCCGCAGCAGCTGCGCGACGATGAACTCGATGTTCGTGCCCGGCGCGTGGTGGCCGGTGTCGAGCACGACCTTCGCCTGCTCGCCGAGCGCGACCGTGTGCGCGTAGCTCGTCCCCCAGTCGGGCACGTCCGTGTGGTAGAAGGCCGGCTCGAAGAACTTGTACTCCAGCAGCAGCCGCTGGTCGGGGTCGAGCTCGGCGTAGATCGCGGCGAGCCCCTCCGCGAGGCGGTCCTGGCGCTCGCGGATGGAGTCCTGCCCGGGGTAGTTCGTGCCGTCGGCGAGCCAGACCTTGAGATCGCGCACGCCGGTCTCGCGCATGATGTCGATGCACTCGCGGTGGTGGTCGATCGCCTTCCGCCGCACGCGCGCATCCGGGTGGCAGAGCGAGCCGAACTTGTAGTCCTCCTCCTGGAAGGTGTTCGAGTTCACCGTGCCGACCGCGACGCCGAGATCCTCCGCGTGCTTCCGCAGCGCGGCGTAGTCGTCGACGCGATCCCACGGGATGTGGATGGCGACCGTGGGCGCGAGCCCGGTCGCGGCGTGCACCTGCGCGGCGTCGGCGATCTTCTCGAACGGGTCGCGCGGCGTGCCCGGCGTGCCGAACACGCGGAAGCGCGTGCCGGAGTTGCCGTACGCCCAGCTGGCGACTTCGATCTGCAGCTTCGCGAGCTGCTCCTGCGAGGGCGCGATGGCCATGGTCGCTCCTGTCCTCATCGACACGATCTGCTGCCCGGGGCGTCGCTCGGACCTCGACGCCAACGGCTGCATCGGCGCCGCGTGACGCAGCGCCCGTGCCTGCCAGCATGCCGCCGCGCGCTTTCGAACGCAACCACAAATGTTGCGTTTCGGTATCGAATGCTTGCGTTCCAGGTTTCGGATGCGTACCGTCACAGACATCACCCGACGAAGGAGTCCTCGTGGTCACTCGCGATTCGCGCATCCTCGATGCGCTGGATCAGCACGGCTCCGTGCTCGTGTCCGACCTGGCGCGCGAGCTCGGCGTCTCCGAGGTGACCATCCGCAAGGATCTCGACGCGCTCGCCGAGCGGGAGCTGCTGCGCCGCACCCGCGGCGGCGCCCTGCCGCCCGAGCGCCGCGACGAGGGCGCGTTCGCCGACCGCATGCGCTCGCAGGCCGCGGCGAAGCAGGCCGTCGCCGCGCACGCCGCGACGCTCGTCGACGACGGCGACGTCATCGCCCTCGACACCTCGAGCACGGCGCACTTCCTCGCGCTCGAGCTGCTGCACCGCCAGCGGCTCGTCGTCGTGACGCAGTCGCTGCGCACAGCGACGGTGCTCATGGAGCAGTCCGATGCGCGCGTCATCATGCCCGGCGGCACGCTGCGCCGCGAGAGCTCGGGCCTCGTCGGCCCGATCACCGACGCGCTCGTCGGCCGCGGCCGCATCCAGAAGGCGTTCGTCGGCGTCGTCGGCCTCTCGCCCGAGCGCGGGCTGCTCGAGCTCGCGACCGACGAGGCCGTGTCGAAGCAGGCGCTCGTCGCCGCGAGCGACGAGGTGCACGCGCTGTTCGACTCGAGCAAGGTCTCGGGCTTCGCGCTGCACTCGTTCGCCCCGGCCGACCGGGTCACGAGCCTCATCACCGATGACGGCGCGAGCGACGACTTCGTCGAGCAGTGGGAGGCCGTCGGCGTCGCCGTCGCGCGCGTCCCGCTGCTCGACGCACAGACGACCGGCACCGCGTCGGTCCCGGCACGGGCGGGAAGAGCCTCCCGTCGCCTCACCCAGAAGGAGCATCGATGAAGATCTCACGCAGGATCGCTGGTGCACTGGCGCTCTCGGCGGCTGCTGCCGTCGTGCTGGCCGGCTGCACCTCGCGCAACGACGCCGGCGAGACGCCGGCCCCGGGTGCCTCGGAGGGCGGCAGCGGCGACATCACCGTCGCCTTCGTCCCCAAGCTGCAGGGCATCCCCTACTTCGAGGCCATGAACACCGGTGGCCAGCAGGCGGCCGAGGAGCTCGGCTTCGAGTGGCTCTACCAGGGCCCGACGACCGCCGACGCTGCGGCGCAGGCCGAGATCGTGCGCTCGTTCATCCAGCAGGGCGTCGACGTGCTCTTCGTCGCGCCGAACGACCCGAACTCGATGGCGCCGCTGCTGCAGGAGGCGCAGGACGCCGGCATCCACGTCGCCACGACCGACACGGATGCGCCCGACTCGGTGCGCGAGGTGTTCATCAGCCAGGCGTCCGTCGAGGGCATCGGCCAGCAGCTCACCGACTCGCTCATGGAGGCGATGGGCGGCGAGGGCAAGTACGCGATCGTCTCGTGCGGTGAGACGGCAGCCAACCTGAACGCCTGGATCGAGGTGCAGGAGGAGTACACGGCATCCGAGTACCCCGACGCCGAGATCGTCGACATCGTCTATGCCGGCGAGGACCAGGCCATGGCGACCCAGATGGCGACCGACCTCATGAACAGCCACCCCGACCTCACCGGCCTCGTGGGCGAGTGCACCTCGAGCGCCCCCGGCGTCGCGGAGGCCGTCGCGGCCGCCGACCGCATCGGCGAGGTCTTCACGGTCGGGCTCGGCACGCCGCAGGCGATGCTGCCCTACCTCGAGTCGGGCGCCTCGAGCGCCTCGATCCTGTGGGACGTCGAGGGCCTCGGCTACCTGACCGGCTGGGCCGGCGTGCAGCTCGCGACCGACGGCGACCTGGGCGACACGAGCAGCCTGACGAACCCGGCGCTGTCGGAGGTCGAGTACGACGAGGAGGCCGGCGTGCTGCTGCTGGGCCCGCCGACCGTGTTCACCGCTGAGAACGCGGGCGACTACGACTACTGATCGCCCCGGCGGGCCGCGCACCGTGTGAGAGCACGACGCGACCCGCCCCCGCCGGGGCGCGGCCCAGCCGCGCCCCGGCACCCCACTCCACGCATCCGCCATCACCCCGACGCCAACGCGGCGACGCAGCCGACCGGGAGCACCATGACCGACACCGCGCCACGGCTCGAGATGCGCGACATCTCGAAGCGCTACGGCGGCGTGCGGGCCATCCGCCACGCCGACCTCACCGTGAGACCCGGCACCGTGCACGCCCTCGTGGGCGAGAACGGCGCCGGCAAGTCCACGCTCATCAAGATCCTCGCGGGCGCCGAGCAGCCCGACACCGGCACGATCGCCATCGACGGCCACGCGGTCGCGATCGGCTCCACCTCCGACGCGATCGCCCTCGGCGTGCAGACCGTCTACCAGGAGCCGCAGCTCTTCCCCGAGCTCACGGTCGCCGAGAACTTCTTCGTCGGCCGCGAGATCACGCGCGGGCCGGCCATCGACTGGCGTGCGCAGGCGCCCCGCATGCTCGAGCTGCTCGACACCGTCGGCCTCGCCCGGGGCCTCGCCTCGCAGCCGCTCGGCTCGCTCTCGATCGCGAAGCAGCAGCAGGTCTCCATCGCGAAGGCGCTGCTCGAGCGCGCGAGCGTGCTCATCCTCGACGAGCCCAGCGCCATCCTCACCGACAGCGAGATCGACGTGCTCTTCGACGTCGTCCGCCGGCTCGCCGCCGACGGCGTCTCCATCATCTACATCAGCCACCGCCTCGACGAGCTCTTCCGCATCGCCGACGACGTCACGATCATGCGCGACGGCGAGACCATCTCCTCCGAGCCGATCGGTGACCTGAGCGTGCGCGAGATCGCCGAGCGCATGGTCGGCGGCGCCATCACCGAGGGCGAGCACGAGCAGGCCCAGCTGGGCGAGACCGTGCTCGAGCTCGAGCACCTCACGCTCGACGGCGCGTTCGACGACGTCTCGCTCACCGTGCGCGCCGGCGAGGTCGTCGGCCTCTACGGCCTCGTCGGCTCGGGCGCCGCCGAGGTCGGCGACGTCGTCTACGGCATGCGCCGTCCCACGAGCGGGCGGATGCGCTCCGTCGGCTCGGACAAGCCCGTCACGAGCCCCGCGGCGGCGAAGCGCCGAGGCATCCGCATGGTGCCCGCGAACCGGTCGTCGCAAGGGTCGTTCTCCTTCCAGTCGATCGCCTTCAACATCACCATCGGCTCGCTGCCGCTGCTGGGGAAGGCGCCCGGCTGGGTCTCCCCGAAGGCCGAGCGGCGCATCGCGCGCGACCTCATTCGGCGGCTCGCGGTGAAGACGCCCTCCGAGCGGCAGCCCATCGGCGCCATGTCGGGCGGCAACGCGCAGAAGGTCGTGCTCGCGCGCCAGATCGTCGAGCACCCCGAGCTGCTCGTGATGGCCGAGCCGACGCAGGGCGTCGACGTGGGCGCGAAGGAGGAGATCCACCGCATCGTCGCGGATCTCGCCGAGCAGGGCGCAGCGGTGCTCGTCATCACGACCGACCTGGCAGAGGTGCTGCGCATCGCCGATCGCATCCTCGTCTTCCGCGCCGGTCGCGTCGCGAAGGAGTTCCCGCCCAGCGCAAGCCAGGCGGCGCTGCTGGCCGCCGCGGCCGGAGCGATCGAGGAGGAGGCGGCATGACCGCGATCGAGGAGTCCCCGAAGCAGGTGAGCCTGCGCCGCATCCTGCCGCCCGTCGTCACGGGCCAGGAGGTCGTGCTCTTCATCGTCATCGCCGTGCTGTGGGTGCTGCTGGGCATCTTCACGCCCGCGTTCATCACGCCCGGCTCGATCGGCCCGCTGCTCGTGCAGGTCGCGCCCATCGCGCTCGTCGGCGTCGGCATGACGTTCATCATCATCACGGCCGGCATCG
>DASSWM010000353.1:0-4320 GCA_035704865.1 Agrococcus sp. | reverse complement strand
CCGCCCCCGCCTTCGGCGACCAGGCGCTCATCGACCTGGGCGCCGCCGCGCATCCGTTCGGCGTCACGAGCCCCGCCTTCCGCGCGCTCGGCCTCGAGCAGCACGGGCTCGAGTGGCTGCACGCCGACTACCCGATGGCGCATCCGCTCGCTGGCGGTCGCGCCGCGATCCTGCACCAGGACGCCGAGCAGACCGCCCGTGAGCTCGGCATCGACCGCGACGCCTGGCTGCGCCTGCACGCGCCCGCGACCGATGACCCGACCGGCACCGCCGCGGCCATCCTCTCGCCGCTGCTGCGCATCCCCGACGACCCGCTGCTGCTGGCCCGCTTCGGCCTGCGCGGCGCGTGGCCGGCGACGCTGCTCGCCCGCACGGTCTTCCGCTCCGGCGCGGCGCAGGCGCTCTTCGCCGGCAGCGTCACGCACGCGACGCTGCCGCTCGGCCACCCGCTCACGAGCGCGTTCGGCGTCGCGTTCGGCGGCGTCGGCCACTCGGCCGGCTGGCCGTTCGCGAAGGGCGGCTCGCAGGCGATCCCGGATGCGCTGCGTCGCGTCGCCGAGGCCGCCGGCGCCCGCATCGAGACGGGCGTCGACGTCACCGACCTCGCGCAGCTGCCCGATGCGGACGTCGTGCTGCTCGACATCACCCCCCGCCAGCTGCTGCGGCTCGCCGGCGACCGGCTCGCGGGCCCCTACGCGAAGCGGATGGCGAGCTGGACCTACGGCCCCGCCGTCTCGAAGATCGACCTGCTGCTCGACGGCCCCGTGCCGTGGGAGGACGAGCGCGTCGCGCGCGCCGGCACCGTGCACCTCGGCGGCACCCTCCGCGAGATCGCCGAGGCCGAGTCGGCCGTCGCGCGCGGGCGGATGCCCGACGAGCCGTTCGTGCTCGTCACCCAGCCCACTGCGGCTGAGCCCGAGCGCGCCCCGGCCGGCAAGCACCTCGTGTGGGCGTACGCGCATGTGCCGCACGCCTGGCCCGGGGACGCATCCGCCGCCATCGAGGCGCAGATCGAGCGCTTCGCCCCCGGCTTCGGCGACCGCGTGCTCGAGCGGCGTTCGTCGCCGCCGGCCGCGCTCGAGCTGTGGAACCAGAACCTCGTCGGCGGCTCGATCGGCGGCGGCACGCTCGCCGGCACGCAGCAGCTCGTGCGGCCGCGCGCGCTCAAGCCCTACCGCGTGCCGATGGACGGCAGCGTCTACGTCTGCTCGTCGTCGACCCCGCCGGGCGGCGGCGTGCACGGCATGAGCGGGTGGAACGCGGCGCACGCGGTGCTGAAGGACCTCGGCGCATGATCAAGGTTTCTCCATAAACCTTGAGCAAGCGGTCGTCGTGGAACGCCTTCGGGTCGATGCCGATCTCGGCGGGGCCGGTCGCGGCTCTGTGCGGCGGCGAGCTCAGGGCACCTCGAGCCGCAGCATCGTCACATCCATGCCCGGCCAGAGCTCGCCCCAGGGGCTGACGGCGTTGTCGACGCCGACTGCCGCGAGCGCCGCGGTCACGTCGCCCTCGGTGTAGACGTCGAGCATGTAGCCGGGCGCCTGCTCCTGCGTCATGGTCCAGCCCTGCTGCGCCAACGCATCCGTCAGCGCGGCCGCGACCGTGGGCTGATCGACGTAGATGTGCAGCGTGTGGGTGCCGACGCCGCTGTCGGGAACGCTCACGACGCCGCAGGTCGGCTCGGCCGGCAGCTCGAAGCCGAGCGCGGCTTCGGTCGCCGCGTAGTCCTCGGGGGTCGCGAGCCGCGGCGAGTTCGCCTGGTAGCGCTCCTGCACCACCGCTTCGCACGCCTGCCGGTCGACGCGCGGCTCGGCCGCCGGCTGCTCGCTCGCGACGGGCGTCTCGGTCGCGGGAACGCTCTCGACCGCGGGCACGGTCTCGCTGGCGACGGGCGGGTCGGATGCGGTCCCCGGCTCGGGCGCGGAGCCTGCGGCGCACGCGGTGAGGACGATGGCTGCCATGACGGCGAGCGCTCCGATGGTCGAACGGATCATGCTCTCTCCTCGTGCAGGGGCGCCATGATGGGCGCCGGGTCCTCTGCGGGCTCGACTGCGGGCTCGACTGCAGGCTCCGTCGCGGGCCTCGTCGCGGGCTTCGTCGTCGGCGGCTCAGTCGTCGCCGGCTCCTTCGCTGGCGGCTGCGGATCCGGCTCCTCGCGCCACGGGCGCTTGACGATGAGCCAAGCCGCGACCGCGACGGCCGCGTAAGCGACGTAGACGCCGATCCACGCCCACAGCTCCCAGCCGACCTCCGCCCACGAGAACGGCATGGGCAGCAGCACGATGAAGAAGGCGAACAGGCCGATCGCGTAGCTCGCCGCCCACAGCCGGCGGCTCGACTGCCAGACGGTGTGGCCGCTGAGGCCCTTGACCGGCACGAGCGCGAGCGGCAGCGCGACCATGCCGCCGACCGTGAGCGACGAGAGCGTCTCGACGAGCAGCGTCCCGCCCAGCGAGTCGCCGGAGCTGTCGGCGACCGCGCCGTAGACGAGCCAGGCGACGATGCCGAGGCCGAACGCGTACGCGAGCGGCACGAGCGTCGTGCGCGCCTTGGCGGCGATGCCCACCGTGGTCGCGAAGCCGAGCCCGGCGACGAGCCCGAAGACGATGCCTGGCTCGAAGCCGGTCACTCGCGTGAACACGACGGCCCCGACGACGATGAGCAGCGTGAGCGGCTTGAACGAGAAGCTGCGCGTCGCGTCGGGCGCGAGCCGGCGCATCACCCACTGCAGCACGACCCAGCCGAGCACGACGTCGACCGCGAAGCCCAGCGCGATCGAGACGAGCATGCGCAGCGAGCCGGGGTTCGCGCCGAACTGCGGATCGACGAACGCCGAGATGATCGCCGCCGCGAGCACGCCGATCGCCGCCCACCACCACGAGCCGCGCCACTCGGGCGGCCCGGTTGCCCCGCGCTGCTCCCGCCACGCGGCGAAGCGGTCGCTCGCGCCGTCGATCGCCGAGTTCAGCAGCGACGTAGGGAACGACATCAGCAGCACGAGGATGACCGTGATGAGCGCTGCGAGCGCCAGCTGCTGCGGGGCGATGCCCGCCTCGGCCGGTGGCCGCAGCGCCGAGAGCACGCTGGGCGCCGCCGGGTCGCCGGTGGCGAGCCGCGAGCTGGTGCTCTGCTGGCCGTCGGCACCGCCGTTCCCGGTTCCGGCGACCGATCCTGCCGGGACTGCGTCGCCGTCGTCTCCGACAGCGGTGCCGGCATCGGGCACGGCCGCGCAGCCAGCCGCCGTGAACCAGCACTCCCCCTCGGCGAGGGAGCTGTCGACAATCGTCAGCTCGGTGCCGTAGGCGATCACGCTGCCGCCGTTCGGGCACGGCCCCTCCCTGGCTTCCTCCTGCGAGCCACCGGTCACTCCCGTCGCGGAGAAGGCGAGCGTCGTCGCGCCGGCCCGCTGGAAACTCTCGGCGTCGCAGGGCTCGCCGGCCTCGGCGCGCTCGTGCTCGTAGGTGCCCGGCACCGCGAACGGCTCCACTGCGCGGTCAGCGGGGAAGAACGTCCCCGGCGAGGGCACGCACACGCCCGCAGCGCACTGCAGCTCGAGACGCCCGTCGCCCGTGCTGATGAGCTCCGAGGTGCCGTCGGGCTTGGTCTCGCGATGCTCGACGGTGACGTCGTAGACGACCGCGACCGCGTCCGCGTCTGCGGCTGCCGGCTCGCCCGTCGGCGACGCGTCGACGACCGCTCCGGCCGTGCAGCCGCCGGCTTCGAAGTGGCATGCGCCGTCGACGAGCACGCTCGACTGGATGGTGTTCGTGTACGACTCCATCGATGCCGAGCCGCCGTCGGCGCACTCGATGGTCCAGCCGCCGTCGGTCCACGTGCCTGTGACGCTCGACTCCGTGAACGCGAGGTCGATCTCGATCGCGTTGGCACCCAGCCAGTTGCCGCATGTGGGGGCGTCGCCCGGGTCGGAGAAGACGAGCGAGCCGGGCACGGGGAACGACCCGATCTGATCGCTGCTGTACTGCCCGAGGCCCATCTCGCACATGCCGGCGATGCACGAGAGCACGGCAGCGCCGTCTGCCGTGGAGACGTCACCGCTCCCGGAGACCCGCTCGTAGACGAACGTGTACGACACGATGTCGGGGATCGCGGACGCTGCGCGCCGCGGCTGCTGCGCCGCCGCGTCCTCGTCGCCCGTCGCGGGCGCGGGAGCCGCGCCCAGGGCGAGCAGCATCGCCACTGTCGCTGGCAGCATCGCCGCCCAGTGTTTGCCCGCCCAGTGTTTGCCCGCCCAGTGTTTGCCCACCCAGTGTCTGCGCATTTCGCTCCTCCGCCTCAGCGAACCCCGATCAGCGCCGCTCG
>DASSWM010000352.1:0-14448 GCA_035704865.1 Agrococcus sp. | reverse complement strand
AGGGTGCCGCGCCTCGCGTCCGCGTCGTCGCTTCGGACGGCTCGCCTGTGGAATGCGCCGTCGATGTCGCGCGGCGAGACGGCGGCACGGTCGCGGTTCTCCGGTGCACCGCAGCCGCGGCGACCGCTCGCTGACGACCGCGTGCAGGAGGTGACGCTTCGATCGCGGTCTCGCGACAAGCCGCGACCGCAGCGCCATCTCGTCGCTGGCGCGTCCCGCTCGGCCCGCTCGACCCGCGGGTGGAGCGCGCGCCGGCGGCCGCTAGGCGCGGAACTGCTCCTTGATCGCGTCGACGACCGACTGATCGGCGAGCGTCGTCGTGTCGCCCAGCGCGCGACCCTCGGCGAGGTCGCGCAGCAGCCGCCGCATGATCTTGCCCGAGCGGGTCTTCGGCAGGTCCGGCACGATGAACACCTGCCGCGGGCGGGCGATCGCGCCGATGTCCTTCGCGACGTGCTGCCGCAGGATCTGCTCGGCCTCCTCGATCGAGTGCTCCTTCGACGCCGACTCCTTCAGGATCACGAACGCCACGACCGCCTGGCCCGTGGTCGCATCCGTCGCCCCCACCACCGCGGCTTCGGCGACGCCGTCGTGCGCGACGAGCGACGACTCGATCTCGGCGGTCGAGAGCCGGTGCCCCGAGACGTTCATGACGTCGTCGACGCGGCCGAGCATCCAGATCTCGCCGTCCTCGTCCTTGCGCGCGCCGTCGCCGGCGAAGTACGCGTCGCCGAACTTCTCCCAGTAGGTCTCGCGGTAGCGGTCGTCGTCGCCCCAGATGGTGCGCAGCATCGCCGGCCACGGCTCGGACACGACGAGCAGCCCGCCGTCGCCGTCGGCCACCGGGGTGCCCGACTCGTCGTAGACGTCGACCGAGATGCCGGGGATCGGCACCTGGGCGCTCCCGGGCTTGAGCGTCGTGACCGACGCGAGCGCCGAGATCATGATCGCGCCCGTCTCGGTCTGCCACCACGTGTCGACCACGGGCGTCGTGCCGCCGCCGATGACGTCGCGGTACCAGATCCACGCCTCGGGATTGATGGGCTCGCCCACCGTGCCGAGCACGCGCAGGCTCGACAGGTCGCTCGTCTGCGTGTGCTGGCGGCCCAGCTTCATGAAGGTGCGGATGGCCGTGGGCGCCGTGTAGAAGATGGTGACGCCGTAGCGCTCGATCATCTGCCAGGGCCGCTCGGGCGTCGGGGTGTCGAACGTGCCCTCGTGCATGACCTGCGTCGTGCCGTTCGCCATCGGGCCGTAGACCGTGTAGCTGTGGCCCGTGACCCAGCCGATGTCGGCGGTGCACCAGAAGACATCCGACTCGGGCTTGAGGTCGAACACGTGCCGGTGGGTGAACGAGGTCTGCGTCAGGTAGCCGGCGCTCGTGTGCAGGATGCCCTTGGGCCTGCCCGTCGTGCCCGACGTGTAGAGGATGAACAGCGGGTGCTCGGCGGGGAAGGCCTGCGCGGCGTGCTCGGCCGGCGCATCCGCCATCGCCTCGTGGTACCAGACGTCGCGGCCCTCGACCCAGTCGATCTCGTTCTCGCCGCGCTTGACGACGAGCACGTTCGTGACGTTGTGGCCGGGCTCGCGCAGCGCCTCGTCGACGGTGGGCTTGAGCGCGAAGACCTTGCCCTTGCGCCACGCGCCGTCGGTCGTGATGACGAGCGTCGCGCCCGCGTCGTCGATGCGGCCGCGCAGGTTCGAGGGGCTGAAGCCGCCGAAGACGGCCGTGTGCACCGCGCCGATGCGGGCGCACGCGAGCATCGCGGCGATCGCCTCGGGCAGCATCGGCAGGTAGATCGCCACGCGGTCGCCGGCCTTGACGCCGAGCGACTCGAGCACGTTCGCGAGCCGCTTGACCTCGGCGGTCATGTCGGCGTAGGTCAGCGTGCGGCGGTCGCCGGGCTCGCCCTCCCAGTGGAACGCGACGCGGTCGCCGTTGCCGGCCTCGACGTGGCGGTCGAGGCAGTTGACCGCGACGTTGAGCGTGCCGTCGTGGAACCACTTCGCGTGCGGCGGCTGCCAGTCGAGCACCTCGGTGAACGGCGTCTCCCACTGCAGCTGCCGCGCCTGCTCGGCCCAGAACCCGAGCCGATCCTCGCGCGCCTGCGCGTAGAGCTCTGGCGTCGTCGCGGATTCACCCGCCAGCGCCTCCGGGGGCGCGAAGCGGCGGGTCTCGGTGAGCAGGTGGTCGATGCGTTCAGACACGGGCGTTCCTCCAGACTTCCTCGTCGGGGCGAGCCTACTCGCGCGCCGCTTGCAGGTTGCGTCGTGTTGCTCTCACCGCGTGAGAGCTTCGCGCCTACCATGGTGCCGTCGGCCTGGCCGACGTGAGCAGGTGCACGGCGGATCCCCCATTCGCCTTTCCTGCGGCGGCGCCCCCTTCCCCCGAGGTGGGCGCCGCCTCCTTCGCGGCCTCGTTCTCCACAGGCGGATGCGTCGTGGCCGCGGGCGGGCGGCGCGCGCCCCTACCGTGCCGGTCATGACTGCACGCGCCGGGCCCGCGCCGGGGCGGGGGACGGGCATCCCGTTCGTCGCCGGCGGCGCGCGGCCGGCCGTGCTCACCGCCGTGCAGGCGCGCACCGGTGCCGACGGCGGCTCGCTGCGCGAGTTCGGCGAGCTCGCGCCGCTCGTCGCCGAGCCCGAGGTCACGGATGTGTTCGTGACGGCGGGCGAGGTCTGGGTCGATCGGGGCGCGGGGCCGGTGCGCGCGCCGCTGCTGCTGGACGCCGCGCGCGCCCGCTCGCTCGCCGTCGCGCTCGTGGCTGCGGGCGGCCGGCACGTGGACGAGGCGACGCCGTGCGTCGACGTGCGGCTGCACGACGGCATCCGCGTGCATGCGGTGCTGCCGCCGGTCGCGGTCGCCGGCGCGCAGCTCTCCATCCGGCTGCCGCGCGTGGCATCGCTCTCGCTCGCCGAGCTCGAGGCTGCCGGCGCGTTCTCGCTCGTGCCGCTCGAGCGGGTGCGCGAGCTCGTCGCGCGGCGCGCCAACGTGCTCGTCACGGGAGCTGGCGGCTCGGGCAAGACGTCGCTGCTGGGCGCGATGCTCTCCGACGCGGCCGGGAGCGAGCGCATCGTGACGATCGAGGATGTCGCCGAGCTGCGCATCCGCCACCCGCACGTCGTCGCGCTCGAGGCGCGGCAGGCGAACGCGGAGGGCGCGGGCGCGATCGGCCTCGAGCAGCTCGTGCGGGAGGCGCTGCGCATGCGGCCCGACCGGCTCGTGCTGGGGGAGTGTCGCGGCGCGGAGGTGCGCGAGCTGCTCTCGGCGCTCAACACCGGCCACGACGGCGGCGCGGGCACGCTGCACGCGAACTCGCTCGACGACGTGCCCGCCCGGCTCGAGGCGCTCGGCGCGCTCGCGGGGCTCATGCCCGCGGCGCTCGCACGGCAGGCGGTGAGCGCGATCGACGCCGTGCTGCACGTCGCGCGGGATGCCTCCGACCGCGGCGGGCCCGTGCGCCGCGTGGCCGCGATCGGCGAGCTCGCGCTCGCGGGCGATCGGCTCGTGGTGCGGGCGATGCCGTGAGCGCCGCGGCGGCGGTGCCGCGAGCCCGGGCCGGCGACGAGGCCGCGGTGCAGGAGGAGGCCGCGGCGACGGTGCATCGGGTCGCGGCGCTCGTCGCGGGCGGGCTGCCGCTCGACCGCGCCTGGTCGGTGCTGGGCACGGATGCGGCTGCGGTCGCCGCGCGGCCCGGCGGCGGGGTCGTCGCGGCCGTGCTCGCCGTCGCGAGCGAGACGGGTGCGCCGATGGCGCCGACGCTCGAGCGGCTGGCCGGGCTGCTGCGCGAGCAGGCGGCGCAGCGCCGAGCGCTCGAGTCGGCGCTCGCGGGGCCGCGCGCGACGGCGAAGCTCGTGATGGTGCTGCCGATCGTCGGGCTCGGCTTCGGCCTCGCGCTCGGGCTCGACGTGCTCGGCGCGGCGGCGAGCGGCGGCATCGGCACGTGGTCGGTCGCGGCCGGTGCGCTGCTGCTCGTCGCCGCCTGGGCGTGGTCGCGGGCGATCGTGCGGCGGGCCGCGCGCGGCGATCCGGCGCCGGGGCTCGCGCTCGATCTGGTGGCGGTGGCGCTCGCGGGCGGGGGAGCGGCGGATCGCGCACGGGCGGTCGCCGCAGCCGCGCTCGCGGAGGCAGGCGTCGACGCGAGCGGCTGGGACGAGGTCGACACCGCCCTCGAGCTGGCGAGGCGCGCCGGCGTGCCCGTGCGCGGACTGCTGCGTGCCGAGGCATCGGCGGCCCGCACGCGCGCCGCGCTCGACGGGGAGGCCCGGGCGCAGCGCGCCGCAGTGCAGCTCGCGCTGCCGCTCGGCGCGTGCGTGCTGCCGGCGTTCTCGCTGCTCGTGATCGTGCCGCTCGTCGTGTCGATGCTCGAGGGCGCGCTCGCACCGCTGTCGTAGGCCGCGCCCAGGCGGTGGGCGTACGGTGCGAGCATGCGCAACCTCTGGAACGGCATCGTCAACTGGGTGGCTGCGCTGTTCGCGGCGTACGGCGGCGCACCGCATCCGATGGTCGCGACCGACGACGTCCCGGGCCCGGGCCTCGCCGACCCGACGGATCCGGCATCGCGGGATCCGCGCGACCGCAGGCGCCGACCGCGACGCTGACCGGCGGGGCAGGCTGACGCTCATCGGTGAGGCCGGGCGACGCTCATCGGGTGTGCTGCCCGCGCTCCATCCACAGGGGCCGCTGACCGTCGCACGCAGTCCCGCCCGCCTCCCGCACCCTTGGGGCTCCCCGAGAGAAGGAGGAGAGCATGAGGATGCTCGAGAGGCTGGTGCAGGACGAGGACGGCGCGGCGACCGCCGAGTACGTCATCGCGACGATGGCGGCGGTCGGCTTCGCCGGGCTGCTGGTGGTGATCCTGCGATCCGAGGAGGTGCGCGGGATCCTCACCGACATGGTGCAGCGCGCGCTCACCGTCCAGTAGGTGATGGTGCAGTCGACGGGCACGCGGCGCGCCCAGCGCCGTGGCAGGCGGCTGCGCGACGGCATCCGCGGCGAGCTCGGGGCAGTGACCGCCGAGCTCGCAGCGGCCCTGCCGGCCGCCGTGCTCGCGCTCGCGATCGCGGTGGGCGCGGTCGCGGCGACGGCGGAGCAGGTGAGCCTGGAGCAGTCGGCCGGCGCTGCCGCGCGGGCGGCCGGGCGCGGCGACGACCCGGCGAGCTATGCCGACGGTGCCGCGCTGCGCATCGAGCAGCAGGGCGAGCTCGTCTGCGCAGTGCTGAGCCGCGATGCGCTCGGCGGCGCGCTCGTGCTGACGGCGCGCAGCTGCGCGCACGGCGGCGGGCGGTGAGCGAGCGAGGGGCGGGGGCGGCGCTCGCCCTCGCGATCGCGATGGCGACGCTGCTGCTGGCGCTGCTGATCGTGGGCGCCGGCACCGCGGCGGTCGCGCAGGCGCGCGCCGCATCCGCCGCCGATGCGGCGGCGCTCGCGGCGGCGGACGCGCTCGCGGGTTACGCCGACGGCAGCCCGTGCGGGCTCGCGCAGGCGGTCGCGAGCGCGAGCGGCGCGACCCTGCGCGCCTGCGCGATCGACGGGCTGGAGGCGCGCGTGACGGCCACCGTGCCGGTCGGCCCGCTGCACGCATCCGTCACCGCTCGCGCGGGACCGCCGCCGTGATCGCGCGTCGCTCGCGGACGCCTCCGCCGCCAGCGAACGCCGCACGCTCGGCTGTCAGCGCACAATGACACCGTGTGTATTGTGTCGACTCGTGGCCACTCGGGCCCGACGATCCCAAAGAAGCAGTGAGCGTGAGCATGGGCAAGAAGCTCGTCATCGTGGAGTCCCCGGCGAAGGGGAAGACGATCGAGCGGTACCTGGGCGATGGCTACCAGGTGCTGGCATCGGTCGGGCACATCCGCGACCTCGTGAGCCCGCGCGACCTCCCGGCCGACCTGAAGAAGGGCTCGTACGGCAAGTTCGCCGTCGACGTCGACAACGGCTTCGCTCCCTATTACGTGGTGAGCGACGAGAAGAAGAAGACCGTGGCAGAGCTCAAGAAGGCGCTCAAGGACGCCGACGAGCTCATCCTCGCGACGGATGAGGACCGCGAGGGGGAGGCCATCGCGTGGCACCTGCTCGAGGTGCTCAAGCCCAAGGTGCCGGTCAAGCGCATGGTGTTCCACGAGATCACCGAGGACGCGATCCAGCAGGCCAAGGAGCAGATGCGCGAGCTGAACATGCCGCTCGTCGACGCCCAGGAGACGCGCCGCATCCTCGACCGGCTGTACGGCTACGAGGTGAGCCCCGTGCTGTGGCGCAAGGTGCGGCAGGGCCTGTCGGCCGGCCGCGTGCAGTCGCCGACCGCGCGACTGATCGTCGACCGCGAGCGCGAGCGCATGGCGTTCGTCGCCGCCGGCTACTGGAGCCTCACGGCGCAGTTCGAGGCGGACGACAGCCGCTTCGGCGCGCGCCTCGTGCGGCTCGACGGCGCCCGCGTCGCCACGGGCAGCGACTTCGACGACCGCGGCCAGATCAAGGGCGTGCGCACCGTGCTCGACGCCGCGGCCGCAGAGTCGCTCGCGAGCGAGCTCGAGCAGACAGCCTTCCGCGTCTCGGGCGTCGAGTCGAAGCCCTACCGCCGCCGCCCGTCCGCCCCGTTCACGACCTCGACGCTGCAGCAGGAGGCGGGCCGCAAGCTCAAGCTCTCCGCCAAGCAGACGATGTCGGTCGCCCAGTCGCTCTACGAGCAGGGCTACATCACCTATATGCGCACCGACTCGCCCGCGCTCTCGAAGCAGGCGATCCAGGCGGCGCGCTCGCAGGCGACGGCGCTCTACGGCGCCGGCTCGATCCCGCAGGCCGCGCGCCACTACGCCGGCAAGTCGAAGTCGGCGCAGGAGGCGCACGAGGCGATCCGCCCCTCGGGCGAGACGTTCCGCACGCCGAGCGAGGTGCGCTCCTCGCTCACCCCCAACGAGCAGCGGCTCTACGAGCTCATCTGGAAGCGCACCGTCGCGAGCCAGATGATCGACGCGACCGGGCAGACCGCCACGATCACCATCGCCTCCGACAAGACCAGTCGCGGCGTCGCCGAGTTCACCGCATCCGGCACCGTCATCACCGAGCCCGGCTTCCTGCAGGCGTACGAGGAGTCGAAGGACGCCGCCCGCTACGCCGACGAGGCACAGGCGGATGCGTCCGGTGGCGAGTCGAGGCTGCCCGACGTCAAGGAGGGCGGCGCGGTCGACCTCGCCGAGCTCGAGCGCAAGGAGCACGCCACGACGCCGCCCCCGCGCTACACCGAGGCGAGCCTCGTGAAGGCGCTCGAGGAGCTCGAGATCGGCCGGCCGTCGACGTACGCGTCGATCATCGACACGATCGTGCGACGCGGCTTCGTCACGCAGCGCGGCGGCGCGCTCGTGCCGAACTGGATCGCGTTCTCGACCATCAAGCTGCTCGAGGACAACCTGGGCGACTACGTCGACTACGACTTCACCGCCGCGATGCTCGCCGACCTCGACCGCATCGCCGACGGCGAGCTCGACCGCAAGGACTGGCTGCAGCGCTTCTACTTCGGCAGCCCCGAGCACCCCGGCCTGCAGTCGACGGTCGCGAACCTGGGCGACATCGACGCGCGCGCCGTGAACTCGATCCCGGTCGCCGAGGGCGTCACGCTGCGCGTGGGCCAGTACGGCCCGTACCTCGAGGGGCAGGATGCCGCCGGCGAGGTCAAGCGCGCCAACATCCCCGAGGACCTCACGCCCGACCAGCTCACGCCCGAGAAGGCGCAGGAGCTCTTCGCCGCCGAGCCCGTGCAGGATCGCGTGCTCGGGCAGCACCCGGAGACGGGGCTCGACGTCGTCGTGAAGAACGGCCGCTTCGGCCCCTACATCGAAGAGGCGCTGCCGGTCGAGCTCGACGACGAGGGCAAGCCCGTCCCGCCCAAGAAGGGGAAGGCCGCGCCCAAGCCGCGCCGCGCATCCCTCTTCAAGTCGATGGAGCCCGAGAGCGTCGACCTCGAGACGGCGCTCAAGCTGCTGAGCCTGCCGCGCATCGTGGGCACCGACCCCGAGTCGGGCGAGGAGATCACCGCGCGGCCCGGCCGCTACGGCCCGTTCCTGTCGAAGGGCACCGACACGCGCTCGCTCGACGACGAGGAGCAGATCTTCGCCATCACGCTCGAGGGGGCGCTCGAGAAGTTCGCGCAGCCGAAGTACGGTGCGCGCAAGGCCGCGTCGGCGCTCAAGGAGTTCGACGCCGACCCGGTGAGCGGCAAGCCCATCAAGCTGCGCGACGGCCGGTTCGGCCCGTACGTGACCGACGGCGAGACGAACGCGACGATCCCGCGCGGCGAGGACGTCGAGGCGGTCACCTTCGAGCGCGCGGTCGAGCTGCTGCAGATCAAGCGCGACAAGGGCCCGGCCAAGAAGCCGGCGCGCAAGCCTGCCGCCAAGAAGCCCGCGGCCAAGAAGCCGGCGGCGAAGAAGCCCGCCGCGAAGAAGTCGGCACCCCCCAAGCAGTCATGACCGGGCAGCACCCCACCGGGCTGTTCGTCACGCTCGAGGGCGGCGACGGCTCCGGCAAGTCGACGCAGGCGAGCCTGCTGCAGGCCTGGTTCGAGCAGCAGGGCCGCAGCGTCGTGCGCACGAGGGAGCCGGGCGGCACGGAGCTGGGCGTCGAGATCCGCCGGCTCGTGCAGCACACCGAGGGGCACGTCGCGCCGCGCGCCGAGGCGCTGCTGTACGCCGCCGATCGCGCCCACCACGTCGCGACGCTCGTGCGGCCCGCGCTCGAGCGCGGCGACATCGTCGTGCAGGACCGCTACCTCGACTCCTCCGTCGCCTACCAGGGGGCCGGCCGCGAGCTCGACGGCACGCAGATCCGCGACCTGTCGCTCTGGGCGGTCGACGGGCTGCTGCCGCACCTGACGATCCTGCTCGACATCGACCCCGCCGCCGGCGCCGAGCGCATGGCGGCGCGCGAGCACGCCCCGTACGACCGGCTCGAGGAGACGGGGGATGCGTTCGCGCGGCGCGTGCGGGCGGCGTACCTCGCGCTCGCGGCGGCCGAGCCCGACCGCTTCGCCGTGGTCGACGCATCCGGCACCCCCGACGAGGTGCACGCGCGCGTCGTGTCGCACGCGCGTGCGATGCTCGACGCGCAGCGCTGAGACCGCTGCGGAGAACGGCAGCCACGATGGGGGAGCGCGCATGACGGGCGGCTGGAGCGGGATCGTCGGCCAGGCCGACGCGGTCGCGACGCTGCAGCGCGCCGCGAGCGATCCGGGCGGCGCCGACTCGGGCGGCGCGATGACGCACGCGTGGCTGCTCACCGGGCCGCCCGGCTCGGGCAGGTCGAACCTCGCCTACGCGTTCGCGACCGCGCTGCTCTCGCCGCCGGACGGCATCGACGCCGACGTGGCGACGCTCGTCGAGGCGCGCACCCACCCCGACCTCGTGACGCTCTCGACCGAGGGCGTGCTCATCACGATCGCCCAGGCGCGCGCCGTCGTGCAGCGGGCCTCGCTCGCGCCCTCGAGCGCGCGCTACCGCGTCGTGGTGGTCGAGGACGCCGACCGCATGGCCGAGCGCACCTCGAACGCGCTGCTGAAGGCGCTCGAGGAGCCGCCGCCCGAGACGGTGTGGATCCTGTGCGCGCCGAGCGAGGCCGACCTGCTGCCCACGATCCGCTCGCGCGTGCGCACGCTCACGCTGCAGGTGCCCGACCCGGCCGAGGTGGCGCGCCTGCTCGTGGAGCGCGACGGCGTGCCGCAGGACGTCGCCGTGCGCGCGGCCCGCGAGGCCCAGAGCCACATCGGCATGGCGCGCAGGCTCGCGACGAGCGAGGAGGCCCGCGCCCGCCGGGCCGAGACGCTCGAGATCGCGATGCGGGTCTCGACCGCGTCCTCCGCGGTGCTCGCGGCGGCCCGCTTCGTCGAGATCGCGACCGCCGACGCCGAGGCGCTCTCCGCCGAGCGCGACGAGGCCGAGCGCGCGCAGGCGCTGCGGCAGCTGGGCATCGAGGCAGGCGGCACCGTGCCGCCGCAGCTGCGCCGCCAGCTCAAGGAGCTCGAGGAGGCGCAGAAGCAGCGCGCGAAGCGCGGCATGCGCGACGGCGTCGACCGCATCCTCGTCGACCTGCTCTCGCTCTACCGCGACATCCTCATGACGCAGCTCGGCGTCGGGCGCGAGCTCGTCAACGACGCCATGCGGCCGACCGTGCAGGCGGCGGCGGACTACCTGCGGCGCGCCGACGTGATCGACGTGCTCGACGCGATCCGGCTCGCGCGCGAGCGCATCGAGGCGAACGTGCCGCCGCTGCTGGCGCTCGAGGCGATGCTCGTGCGCGGCGCCCGTGCGGCGCAGCGTCGTTGAGCAGCACTCATAGCCGCGACCAATACCGTGGGGGCATGCATCGCACCCGTCGCGGCCTGGCCGCTCTCGCTGCCATCGCCGTGACGGCGCTCGCCCTCACGGGCTGCATCCTGCCGCCGCCGCTGCCGAGCGAGCCGACGACGCCCGGCGGTCCCAGCCAGGCGAGCGAGCCGCTCTGGAGCCCGACGGGCGAAGCGGTCGCGCCCGAGCTCGAGCCGTACTACGGGCAGGACGTCGACTGGAGCGACTGCGGTGCCAACTGGTGCGGGACGGTCACCGCGCCGATGAACTGGGACGACCCATCCGCCGACACCATCGAGCTCGCGCTCACGGTCGCGCCCGCCACCGGCGAGCGCCAGGGCGCGATCTTCTACAACCCCGGGGGTCCGGGTGCCTCCGGCGTCGAGTACGTGCAGGACTTCGCCGACTACCTGCTGCACCCCGACGTGCGCGAGCACTACGACCTCGTCGGCTTCGACCCCCGCGGCGTCGGGGCGTCGACGCCGATCAGCTGCTACGACGATCCGCAGGAGCTCTACGACTGGCTGTGGGAGATCCCGCAGGGGCCGGCGCCCGAGCCGCTGAGCGACGCCGACCTGCAGCTGCAGCTCGAGTCGGCGCAGTGGTTCGCCGACGCGTGCCTGACCCACACGGGGCCGTTCCTCGAGTTCGTCGGCACCGAGCAGGTGGCGGCCGACCTCGACCTCATGCGCTCGCTGCTCGGCGAGCAGCAGCTGAGCTACCTCGGCGTCTCCTACGGCACGCTCATCGGCTCCACCTACGCCGACCTGTTCCCCGACAACGTCGGCCGCATGGTGCTCGACGCCGCGGTCGCCCCCGACACGACGGACTTCGAGGGCACGCTGCACCAGGCGGCGGGCTTCGAGCTCGCGTACGGCAACTTCGTCGCCGACTGCCTGCAGCAGCAGGACTGCCCGTTCGACGGCACGAAGGCCGAGGCGCTGCAGCAGACGCGCGCGCTCATCGACGCGATCGACGCCGATCCGATCCCGGTCGCGGACGGCCGCGAGCTCGGCTCGGGCGCGTTCTTCATCGCGATCGCCGCCAACCTCTACAG
This sequence comes from Agrococcus sp., assembly GCA_035704865.1. Lineage (GTDB taxonomy): Bacteria > Actinomycetota > Actinomycetes > Actinomycetales > Microbacteriaceae > Agrococcus. The sequence continues at coordinate 3,056 of DASSWM010000352.1, read as the reverse complement.
CGACTTCCAGTGGCAGACGCTGCGCGGCATCATCGGCGACGTCATGGCCGGCCGCGGCGAGACCGCCTTCGCGGCGGCCGACGAGTACTACGGCGTGCGGCCCGACGGCACCTTCGCCGACAACTCGCTCGAGGCCCTCATCGCAGTCAATTGCCTCGACTACCCGCCGGTGACCGACTTCGATCAGGTGCGCGAGAACGCCGAGGCCATCATGGCGGCCGCGCCCACGCTCGGCCCCGACTTCGTCGGGCTCGGCTCGTGCGCCGCGTGGCCGTTCGAGGCCACGCGCGTGCCGCACGAGATCACCGCGCCGGGCGCCGAGCCGATCATCGTGATCGGCGGCCGCAACGACCCCGCGACCTCCTACGAGCAGGCGGTCGACCTCGCCGCGATGCTCGAGTCGGGCGTGCTGATCTCGGTCAGCGCCGAGGGGCACGGCCAGTACAACCAGGGCAACGCGTGCGTCGACCATCCCGTGAACGAGTACTTCCTCACCGGCACGGCGCCGACGGGGCCCATCGACTGCTGAGGCGGTGGCGGCCAGCTGGCTCCGGGCGTAGATTGCGCGCCATGAGCGACACCCAGCGTTCCCGCGACGTCGACCGGCGGTTCGATCCGCGCCGCGCCATCGTCACCGCATCCGACTCCGGCATCGGCCGCGCGACCGCCGTCGCGCTCGCCGCCGAGGGCATGGACGTCGGCATCACGTGGCACGAGGACGAGCGGGGCGCGCTCGACACCGCCGAGGAGGTGCGCGGGCACGGCGTGCGCGCGGTCGTCGCGCACCTGGACACCACCGACATCCCCGCGTGCGGCGACGTCGTCGACCGGCTGGCCGACGACCTCGGCGGCCTCGACGTGCTCGTCAACAACGCCGGCACCGGCGGCTCGACGCCGCTGCTCGAGCTCGACTTCGCCGAGTGGGAGCGGATCGTGCGGACCGACCTCAGCGGCGCGTTCGTCTGCATCCAGCGCGCCGCGCGGCGCATGGTCGCCGGCGGCACGGGCGGCCGGATCATCGCCGTCTCGAGCGTGCACGAGCACCAGCCGCGCGTCGGCTCGAGCGCCTACGACGCCGCCAAGCACGGCCTCGGCGGGCTCGCCAAGACGGCCGCGCTCGAGCTCGCCGGCCACGGCATCACGGTCAACACCGTCGCGCCGGGCGAGATCGCGACGCCCATGACGGGGCAGACGGATGCGGATCCCCACGACGCAGACCGGCCCGGCATCCCGCTCGGCCGTCCGGGCGATGCGCGCGAGGTCGCATCCGTCATCGCCTTCCTCGCATCGCCGGGCGCCTCGTACGTCACGGGCGCGTCGATCGTCGTCGACGGCGGGATGCTGCAGATGGGCCCGCAGGCGGGATCGCACCTGCGGAGCGACGACTGGCGGTCGGTGTAGCGGTGCGTCAGCCGCGGGCCTCGCCCTGCCACACCCAGTCGGCGACCTCGGGGATGTCGACGCCGTGCTCGCGCGTGTGCGCCTTCGCGCGCTCGCGCGCCTCGACGACGCCCTGCCGTGCCTCGGCGTGCGACTCGGCGAGCCCCGCGCGGTCGATGACGTCGATCGCGAGTGTGTAGCGGTCGAGCTCGTTGAGCATCACCATGTCGAACGGCGTCGTGGTGGTGCCGCGCTCGATGAAGCCGTGCACGTGCAGCTGGTCGTGGCCGGCACGCTTGTAGGTCAGCCGGTGGATGAGCCACGGGTAGCCGTGGTAGGCGAAGACCACCGGCTTGTCGCGCGTGAAGATGCGGTCGTACTCGGCGTCCGGCAGCCCGTGCGGGTGCTGCTCCTCCTGCTGCAGCCGCGCGAGGTCGACGACGTTCACGACCCGCAGCGAGAGCTCCGGCACCGCATCGCGCAGCAGCGACGCGGCGGCGAGCGCCTCGAGCGTCGGCACGTCCCCGGCGGCCGCCAGCACCGCATCCGCCGGCCTGTCAGGGGTCTCGGTGCCGGCCCACGGCAGGATGCCGAGGCCGCGCTCGCAGTGCTCCGCAGCCTCGTCGACCGTGAGCCACTGCGGCTCGGGCTGCTTGCCCGCGACGATCACGTTGACGTAGCCGGTCGAGCGCAGGCAGTGGTCGGCGGTCGACAGCAGCGTGTTGGCGTCGAAGGGCAGGTAGACGCGCACGACGTCGGCGCTCTTGTTGAGCGCGACGTCGATGAAGCCGGGGTCCTGGTGGCTGAAGCCGTTGTGGTCCTGCCGCCACACGTGGCTCGAGAGCAGGTAGTTGAGGCTCGCGACCGGCTCGCGCCACGGCACGTGCAGGGCAGACTCGAGCCACTTCGCGTGCTGGTTGAGCATCGAGTCGACGATGTGCGCGAAGGCCTCGTAGGTGTTGAAGAGGCCGTGGCGGCCCGTGAGCAGGTAGCCCTCGAGCAGCCCCTGGCACAGGTGCTCGCTCAGCACCTCGATGACGCGCCCGGTGGGGGCGAGGTGCTCGTCGACCGGCAGCGTCTCGGCGTTCCACTGCTTGGCGGTCACCTCGTAGACCGCGGGGGCGAGGCGATTGGATGCGGTCTCGTCGGGTCCGAAGACGCGGAACGTCTCGGGGTTGTCGCGCAGCACCTCGGCGAGCCACGCGCCCAGCACGGCCGTCGAGCCGGTGCTGCTCGCCCCGCGGGATCCGGGGTCGACCTCGTGCGCGTGGTCGCGGAAGTCGGCGAGCGCGAGGTCGCGGCGCAGCACGCCGCCGTTGGCCACGGGCGTCGCGCTCATACGCAGTTCGCCCTCGGGGGCGGCGCCCGTGACGATCGGCCGCGGCGCGCCCTGCTCGTCGAAGAGCTCGTCGGGGCGGTAGGAGCGCAGCCACTCCTCGAGCAGCCGGCGGTGGCCGTCGTCGTCCCGCACCTCCTCGAGCGGCACCTGGTGCGAGCGCCACGTGCCCTCGACGGACAAGCCGTCCACCTCGTCGGGGCACGTCCAGCCCTTCGGGCTGCGCAGCACGATCATGGGCCAGGCCGCCCGCGCGCCACCGTTCGCCGACCCCGCGGCGTCAGAGGACGCATCCGCGGCCCCCGACGCATCCGCCTTGATCGACGCGATGCGATCGAGC
>DASSWM010000351.1:0-2278 GCA_035704865.1 Agrococcus sp. | reverse complement strand
GGCTAGTCGCGCGGGGCGCGCGGTCGGTGCGAAGCGGGTGCGCCATCGCCCGGAAGAGCAAGTGGTGCGCACCCCGGAAGGCCGCCCCGCGGCCCGCTCCGCGGCCCGCACTGACGGCCCTTTCCAGCCGCTCGGCCCGGCGGGCTCGCGAACTTCGTAGAATGGCCCGGTGCGGATCCTCGTTCTCGGCAGCGGCGCGCGTGAGCACGCCATCATCGCGGCACTCCTGGCGGAGGGCGGCCACGACATCACGGCCGCGCCCGGCAATGCCGGCATCAAGCGCGACGTCGAGACGGTGCGCGTCGACATCAAGTCGCCAGAGCTCGTCGCCGAGCTCGCGGTCGAGGGCGGCTACGACCTCGTCGTGATCGGCCCCGAGGCACCGCTCGTCGCGGGCGTCGCCGACGCGCTGCGGGCGGCGGGCGTGCCGGCGTTCGGCCCGACGAAGGCCGCGGCGCGGCTCGAGGGGTCGAAGTCGTTCGCGAAGGACGTCATGGCGCGCGCGGGCGTGCCCACGGGCATCGACGCCACGGCCACGACGATGGACGAGGTGCGGGCCGCACTGGACGCGTCCAGGCCCCCGTACGTGCTGAAGGCCGACGGGCTCGCGGCCGGCAAGGGCGTGATCGTGACCGACGACCGCGCGGCGGCCGAGGCGCACGCCGAGGCGTTCCTGCCCGACGGCCCGCTGCTGATCGAGGAGTACCTCGCGGGCCCCGAGGTGAGCGTGTTCGTGCTCACCGACGGCGAGTCGGTCGTGCCGCTCGCGCCCGCGCAGGACTTCAAGCGGCTCGGCGACGGCGACGAGGGCCCCAACACGGGCGGCATGGGCGCGTACTCGCCGCTGCCGTGGCTCGCCGAGCGCTTCGGCAGCGAGCAGGCCTTCGTCGACGAGGTCGTCGAGCGGGTCGCGAAGCCGACGATCCGCGCGATGGCCGAGGCGGGCACGCCCTTCTCGGGCCTGCTCTACTGCGGCCTGATCGTGACCGAGTCGGGCGTGAAGGTGATCGAGTTCAACGCGCGCTTCGGCGACCCCGAGACGCAGGTCGTGCTGCCGCGCATCGAGTCGGGGCTGGCGGATGCGCTGCTGGCGGCCGCGAACGGCACCCTCGGCTCCGTCGCGCCACTGACGTGGCGCGACTCGGCGGCGGTGACGGTTGTGCTCGCCAGCGAGGGGTACCCGGGCGACCCGGTCACCGGGCGCGTGATCACGGGCGTCGATCAGGCGGCGGCCGTCGAGGGCGTGCACGTGCTGCACGCCGCGACCGGCGAGGGCGAGCAGGGGCTGACCGCCACGGGCGGGCGCGTGCTCAACGTCGTCGGCACGGGGCCGACGCTCGCCGTCGCGCGCGAGCGCGCCTACGAGGCGCTCGGCCGCATCGAGCTGCTGGGCGGCCAGGCGCGCACCGACATCGCGGCCAAGGCATGAGCGAAGCCGCCACCGCACTGCCCGGCTGGAGCCTCGCCTACAGCGGCAAGGTGCGCGACCTCTACGTCGCCGAGGGGCAGACGCTCGAGACGGCGCCCGAGATGCTCATGGTCGCCTCCGACCGCGTCTCGGCGTTCGACCAGGTGCTCGAGCCGGCGATCCCCGGCAAGGGGGAGCTGCTGACCTCGCTCACGCGCTGGTGGACCGAGCGCCTCGGGCTGCCGTCGCAGCTCGCGCCCGACGCCGACGAGCGCACGCCCGCATCGGTGCGGGGCCGAGCGATGCTCGTGCGCACCCTCGACATGCTGCCGGTGGAGTGCGTCGTGCGCGGTCGGGTGACCGGCTCAGGCCTGAAGGAGTACCAGCAGGTCGGCTCCATCTCGGGCGTCGCGCTGCCCGCGGGGCTCGTCGACGGCGACGCGCTGCCCGAGCCGATCTACACGCCTGCGTGGAAGGCGCCGCAGGGCGAGCACGACGAGAACGTCTCGTTCGAGCGCACGGTCGAGCTCGTCGGCGAGGCCGACGCCGAGGCGATCCGCGCGCTGAGCCTGTCGGTCTACGAGCGCGCGGCTGCGGTCGCCGCGGAGGCCGGGCTCGTGCTGGCCGACACCAAGTTCGAGTTCGGCCGCGACCGCGTCACGGGCGAGCTGCTGCTCGCGGATGAGGTGCTCACCTCGGACTCGTCCCGCTACTGGGACGCCGCGCCGCTCGCCGAGGGCCGCGTCGAGTCGTTCGACAAGCAGATCGTGCGCGACTGGCTCGCGGCGAGCTGGGACGGCGAGGGCGCCGCGCCCGCGCTGCCGGCGGGGATCGTCGAGCGCACCGCGGCCCGATACCGCGAGCTCATCG
>DASSWM010000350.1:0-2385 GCA_035704865.1 Agrococcus sp. | reverse complement strand
AGACGGTGTAGCCGCCGTCACGCCCGAGCGGGCGCGCGCGGGACCTCCTGCGCGCGTCCGCTCGCGGCATATGCGTCCGGAGCCGGTCCGCGCGCACCGCTGGCGGCCGCGGCGACCGCCGTCGTACAGTGGCGGCGAGGCGGGCATCGGCGCCGCGCCCTCGTCGGGAGTCACGCATGGCGACCATCGCGGCCTACACGAGCCCAGCGCTCGGCCACGTGCTGCCGTTCGCCGGCGTGCTGCTCGCGCTGCAGCGCCGCGGCCACCGCATCCGGATGCGCACGCTCTCGAGCGAGGTGGGGCGGATGCGCGACCTCGGCTTCGACGCGGACGCGATCGATGCGAGCGTCGAGGCGGTCGAGTTCGACGACTGGCGCGCGCGCAGCGTGCTCGACACCTACCGCCGCATGTGCGAGACGTTCTGCGAGCGCGGCCGGCACGAGGCGCCCGACCTGCGCTCGCTCATCGAGCACGCGCAGCCCGACCTCCTGCTCACCGACGTGAACACGTGGGGCGCCGCTGCGGTCGCTGAGCGCTCCGGGCTGCCGTGGGTGTCGCTCGCGACCTACCCGCCGGCGATGCGCTCGCGCGGCTGCCCGCCGTACGGTCCCGGGCTGCTGCCGGCGACGGGCCCGGCCGGCCGCCTGCGCGATGCGGTCATCGATCGCGCGATCTACGACCCCGCGATGCGCACGAGCACGCCGATGCTGAACGCCATGCGGGCCGAGGTGGCCGGGCTGCCGCCGGTCGACTCGTACGACGCGATGGTGCGCAGGGCGCCCGTGACGCTCGTGACGACCGCCGAGCCGCTCGAGTACCGGCACGACGACTGGGCGCCGCAGCTGCGCCTCGTCGGCCCCACCGCGTGGGAGCCGCCCGACGCCGCACCCGACTGGCTCGAGGACGTGGAGCGGCCGATCGTGCTCGTCGCGACGGCGACCGAGTACCAGGGCGACACCGACATCGTGCGCGCCGCGCTGCTCGCGCTCGCCGACGAGCCCGTCACGGTCGTCGCGACCATGGCGCACGGCGCGCGGCTCGGCATCCCGGTGCCCGCGAACGCGCGCATCGAGCGCTTCGTGCCGCACAGCCTGCTGCTCGAGCGCGCGAGCGTCGCGATCACGCACGGCGGGCTCGGCGTCACGCAGAAGGCGCTCGCGCACGGCGTGCCCGTGGTGGCGGTGCCCTACGGACGCGATCAGCTGGAGGTCGCCGCGCGCGTGCAGCACGCCGGCGCGGGCGTGCGCCTGCACCGCGCACGGCTGACGCCCGAGCGGCTGCGGGATGCGGTGCGGCGCACTCGCGGGATGCGGTCCGGCGTCGAGGCGGTCGCCGCGGGCCTCGCGGCGGCGGGCGGCGCGGAGCGAGCGGCGACCCTCATCGAAGAGCGTCTGCACGCGAACGCCGCCGCATAGCGCCGGCGCCGCAGAGTGCCGATGCCGCACCGGAGCGCGGCTGCGCAGCGCCCGCGCCGCACGTGAACCTCGCAGCGCAGCGCCCCGCGGCATCGCGCACGGCGAGGAAGCTTCGAGGCCGCCTCTTCCCTGCGAGCCGCGACCGGACTAGCGTCTGCAGAGGTTGGGGGACAAGCCCTACGCGACCCGGTCCCCCGCCGGGCGGCGGACGGGCCCGGCCCGACGCATCCGTCATCGTCCTTGCGAGGAGGCAGGCGTGGCCCTCATCGCCGCCTACACCAGCCCGGCCATCGGCCACGTCTACCCGTTCGCGGGCGTGCTGCTCGAGCTGCACCGGCGCGGCCACCGCATCCGGCTGCGCACGCTCGCGTCGCAGGTCGACCGCATGCGCATGCTCGGCTTCACGACCGACGCGATCGACGCGCGCATCGAGCAGATCCCGTTCGACGACTGGCGCGCGCGGCGCGTGCTCGACGGCATGCGGCGCGTGGGCGAGATCTTCTGCGAGCGAGGCGCGCTCGACGGTCCCGATCTGCAGGGGCTCATCGACGACAGCCGCCCCGACCTCGTCATGACCGACGTGAACACGTGGGGCGCGGCGGCGGTCGCCGAGCGATCCGGGCTGCCGTGGGTCGCGCTCTCGCCCTACACGCCCTTCGTGCGGTCGCCCGGCACGCCGCCCTATGGGCCCGGGCTCGCGCCCATGGCCGGGCCGGTCGGGGCGCTGCGGGACGCCGTGGTGCGGCGCGGCGTGCTGGAGGCGGCCGTGCGGCTCGTGCTGCCGGGGCTCAACGCCATGCGCGCGCAAGTGGCGGGGCTGCCGCCGGTCGCGTCGGTCGACGAGGCGGTGCGGCGCGCGCCGCTCATGCTCGTCACGACCGCCGAGCCGCTCGAGTACCGCCACGACGACTGGGCGCCGCGGCTGCAGCTCGTGGGGCCGGTCTCGTGGGAGCCGCCCGTCGCCGCGCCC
>DASSWM010000349.1:0-3900 GCA_035704865.1 Agrococcus sp. | reverse complement strand
GCCCCCGCTGACCCGCTGGCACCCGGCCCCGTCTGACGCTCGTCGGTCAACTGCTTCTCGCGCTCGTTGGCCGGAATATCCGGTCGACTGGCTCGAGATCCAGTTGACGAGCGGCTGCTCGGCGGCGGGGTGACGGCCCGCGGCGCTGACGGCCAGGCGAGGGCGGCAGCTCGGTGGCGTCCAGGCGAGGGCGGCAGCCCAGCGAGGGCGGCAGCTCGGTGGCGTCCAGGTGAGGGCGGCAGCTCAGCGAGGGCGACAGCTCGGCGCCGGCCCGGCGGCCCCTCAGCCGACGCTGGAGCCGGGCGCGAACTCGGCGGCCAGCTCGGCCGCCAGCTCGCGCACGTCGGTGGCGCCGGCGAACTCGCGCTCGGGCTGCGCTGCACGATCGGCGTCCGACACGAGCGACTTCACGCGCTTCACGACCATCCGCGCGGGGGTGTCCCGCAGCGCGTGCCCGACCGCCGCGACCCACGCCTCGGCCGCCGCCTTCAGCGCCACGTAGTTCGCGTTGCCGGCCGTCGGCCGCTCGACGCCGGTCGACGAGACGATCGCGATCACCCCGGCCTCCGAGCGTCCGATCGCCTCGGCGAACGCGCGCGTCGTGTTGCGCAGCGTGCCGACGACGCGCGCCTCGAGCCACTCCCAGTCCTCGTCGGACTGCCCGGCGAGCCCGCCGCCTCCTCGCCAGCCGCCGACAAGGTGCAGGAGCCCGTCGAGCTCACCGACCTCGGCCGCGAGCGACTGCACCGCCTCGAAGTCGGTCAGGTCGCACTCGAAGCGCTCGCTCGCGTCGACGAGCCCGAGCCGGTCCGCGTTCGAGCCGACCGCGATGACGTGGTGGCCTGCTGCGAGGAGGGCGGATGCGGTGGCGTGGCCGAGCGCGCTCGTGGCGCCCGCGATGAGGATGCGCATGGCGCCCAGTCTGCCGCTTCCGGCCGGCTGCTGCCGCACGCCCGTGCGGGCGTCCAGCACCAGTTGCCGCGCTACTGCCGGTGCGCGCCCTTGCGGGCGTCCTGCACGAGCTGACGGATCTCGGACTCGGGCGGCACCGCGCCGCCGGCGTCGAGCTGCTGCCGCACGGTCTCGACCGCGTGGTCCTCGCTGCCCTCGAGCGGGATCGACAGCCCGCGCTTGAGCAGCTCGCCGTAGTCAGGGGTCCACTGGATGCTCATGCCTCCACCGTGGCACCGCCGCGGCGCGCGCGCCAGGCCTCAGCGCATCCACCTGGTGCACACGCCGGGCGGCCGGGCGCGACAGAGTTGCAGCGATGTGCTGCCCACGGCCATCGATGGCAGCACGCCGCTGCAACTCTGCGCTGCCCGCCCCTCGCGAGATCGCTCAGTACGCGAAGTGCACGTGCGCGCGGCTGTGCTCGCCCGACTCGATCTCGTCGACGACGGCGATGCCGAAGTCGGGGCCCGAGATGGCCGAGTTGCCCTCGGCGTCGTAGATCGGGGTGTCGCCCCCCGTGCGGTACTCGCCGCGGCGCGTCTGGTCGGGGATGAAGCTGCCGAACGCGCCGGCGGGCGAGACGTACGTCCAGTCGACGTCGTCCATCGCGCTCACGCGGTCGTACGCGGCGAAGAGCTCCTGCGCCTCGGGCTTGTACTCGGGCGCGAACGCGTCGGTCTCGACGATGCGCTCGCCCGCCTCGTTCTTCAGCGAGCCGAAGCCGCCCACGATGATGAAGCGCGCCGGGGTGCCGGCGAGCCTGCCCGCGATGTCGGCGTACGCATCCGCCACCTTGCCCTCCATGTCGCCGCGCGGCGACAGCGCGCCGACCACGACGTCGGCGCCGTCGAGCGCCTGCGCGAGCACGTCGCCATCGAGCACGGAGCCCTTGATGACGCGGGCACCCGCCGGGGCGTCCTGCGGGGTCGAGCGCGAGACCAGCGTCAGCTCGTGGCCGCGCTGCGCGGCCTCCTTCGCGATGTTGCTGCCCGCGAACCCTGTCGCGCCGAGCACTGTGATCTTGGCCATGTCATCCCTCTCGTCGAAAGCCTGTGCAATCAGACAACGGCGGCGGCGACGCGGGCATTCCGGGGAGGGGCGGATGCGTCTGCGTCGCGAGGTGCGCCGGCGGCGGTGGCGGGTTGGTCAGGAGGGCGCGTCGCGAACCGGCCGCGTCCGCTCCGCGGGTGCGGTCCCGCAAGCCCCGTTGCGGTCCCGCAAGCCCCGTTGCGGTCCCGGTTCGCGGCCCGCTGCGCGCCCCGCAAGCCCCGTTGCGGTCCCGTTTCGCGGCCCGCTGCGCACCCCGCAGGGGGCCCGCTGCGCGCCCCCGCTACGCGGTCGCGCCCGTACGCAGCCGCTCCTCGATGAGGTCGGCCGCGCGCCGCGCGCCGCCCGCCGCCTCGAGCCCGGCGGCGACCGCCTCGACGCCCGTGCGCATCCCGCGGGCGCGACGCACCGCATCCCGCACCCGCTCGGGCGTGAGCCGCTGACGCGGCACGCGCACCCCGGCGCGGGCGTGCTCGACGCGCGCCGCCACCTCGAACTGGTCGCGGCCCCACGGCACGACGACCACGGGCACGCGGCGCGCGAGCGCCTTCTGCGTCACGCCCATGCCGCCGTGCGTGATGGCGCAGATCGCGCGGTCGAGCACCGGTCCGTGCGGCAGGAAGCCGGTCACGCGCGCGTTCGCGGGCGGCTCGAAGCCGAGCTTCGCGTCGCCCGGCATCGTCGCGATGACCGTGACCGGCTCGTGCGCGAGCGCCTGCAGCGCGACGCGCACGATGTCGGTGTCGCCCTGGAAGTCGCTCGAGGTGGTGACGAGCACGATCGGGCCGTCGATCTCGTCGAGCCAGCGCGGCGGCGCCGTGGGAGGCTCCCACGTGGTGGGGCCGACCATGCGCATGTGCGGCTCCCAGTCGGTGTGCGCGTACTCGAGCGGCTCGGCGGTCGTCACGAGCGTCTGCGGCGCCCGGCGCAGCACCTCGTCGAAGTCGGCGCTCGGCGGCAGGCCCGCGACGGAGGCGCGCAGCGCGTTGATGTGCGGCATGGCGGCGCGCGTGGCAGCGTCGAGCACCGTGCGCGCGACGGCGGCGTCGCGCAGCCGCCCGACCGGCCCGCGCGCCGGGCTGAGGCCGGGCCCGAACGGCGGCCAGCCGCGCGAGCGCAGCACGGGCGTGTAGGGCGAGATGGCGACCCACGGCAGCCCCGAGCGCTCCGCGACCGCCGCGGCGCCCCACGTGTTGACGTCGGTGAGCACGAGATCGGGGCTCTCGTCGTCGATGAGCGCCTGCAGGTCGGGGCCGTCGAGCGCGCCGCGGGCGCAGTAGAGCTCGCTCAGCCGCAGCAGGCTCTCGAGGGGCCGCCGCGCGCGCCAGTCGTCGAACTCGATGCGGTCGATCTCGGGGTCGATCGCGTCGGCGTCGAAGCCGAGCATGCGCATGCGGTCGACCTCCGACGCGAGCGTGCGCAACCGGATCCGGTGCCCGCGGCGCTGCAGCTCGAGCAGCACGCCCGCGAAGGGGAACACGTGCGCGATCGCGGGGCTGGTGTAGGCGGCGATGAGGGCCACGCCGTGCCTCCTTGCAGGATCATGGCGGATGCGTCGGCTGGGGACCGGTCGCATGCGGGCTGGGGGAGCGGGGCCGGGACTGTCCCCCACCTCGGCTCCACGCTAGTCCTCCCGCACGCGTGGCGGGAACGCTCTGCGTGCTCCGACTACGCGGCGGCGGTCGTGCGCAGCCGCTCCTCGACGAGATCGGCGGCCCTCGCGGCGCCGCCCGCTGCCCGGAGGCCGGCGGCGACCGCCTCGGCACCCGCGCGCATCCCGCGGGCGCGACGCACCGCATCCCGCACCCGCTCGGGCGTCAGCTGCCGGCGCCCGAGCCGCACCCCGGCGCCGGCGTGCTCGACGCGCGCCGCCACCTCGTGCTGGTCGCGGCCCCACGGCAC
>DASSWM010000348.1:0-4639 GCA_035704865.1 Agrococcus sp. | reverse complement strand
GCGGGGGTGCCCCAGCCCGGCGCCACCCAGCCCGGCGCCACCGAGCCCGGTGCGCCCGAGCCCCTCACCGCATCCGCCCCGCCCGTCTTCGTCGACCCGCTGCTGCACCAGGAGCAGCGTCCGGGCCCGGACGCGGGCGGCATCGTCGTCGACGCCGTCGCGCGCAGCTTCGGCTCGGTGCAGGCGGTGCGGCACATGACCTTCCACGCGAAGCCCGGCCGCGTGACCGGGCTCATCGGCCCGAACGGCGCGGGCAAGACGACGCTGCTGCTCATGCTCGCGTCGCTGCTGGCGCCCGACGCCGGCGCGATCCGCATCGACGGTGCCGACCCGGTGCGCGACCCGCGCGCGGTGCGGCGGGCGATGGGGTGGATGCCGGATGTGCTGGGCACGTGGCGCACGCTGACGCCGCGGGCGATCCTCATCACGGTCGGCCGCCTGCACGGGCTGCCCGCCGCGGCCGCCCGCGCTCGGGCCGACGAGCTCATCGTGGAGGCGCGGCTCGAGGAGCTCGCGAACCGGCCGAGCCGCGTGCTCTCGCGCGGCCAGCAGCAGCGGCTCGGGCTCGCCCGCGCGCTCGTGCACCGCCCGCGCGTGCTGCTGCTCGACGAGCCCGCCGCCGGCCTCGACCCGACCTCGCGGCTCGAGCTGCGCGGCCTGCTGCGCGGCTTCGCGGCCGAGGGCGGCACGGTGCTCATCTCGAGCCACGACCTGTCGGAGCTCGACGAGATGGCCGAGGACGCGATCTTCGTCGACCGCGGCGAGGTCGTGGGCGGCGAGCGGCTCGTGCTCGCGCGGCAGGCGGCGCGCGAGTGGCGCATCCGGGCGCTCGCCGGGTCGGCGGGCGCATCGGCGCTCAGCTATCAGCTCGCCCACATCGGCGTCGCGTTCGACCGCGTGCGCATCGAGGGCGAGGTCGCGTACGTCGCGCTCGACCGGGATGAGGACGCGGCGGATGTGCTGGCTCGCCTCGTGCGCGCGGGCGTCGCCATCACGCACTTCGCGCCCGCGGTCGGGGACATCGAGCGCACCTACCTCTCGCTCGCAGGAGGGGCACGATGACGCATCCGTCGTCTCCGGGCGCGGCGCCCGGCTCCTCGGGCACAGCTCCCGGCTCTCCGCCCGCGGCTCCCGGCGCTCCGGGCGCGGTGCACACCGCGCCGCAGCTCGCGTCGCCGACCGGTCCGCCGCTGCCGGCGCCCGCCCCGTCGCTCGGCGGGCTCGCCGCCTGGCTGCGGATGCTGCGCGTCGTCGTCGGCCTCGAGCTGGCCCAGCGGGTGCGCTCGGTCGCCTGGTACGTGCTGCTCGTGATCGTCGCCGTCGTCGTCGGCGGCGTCATCGTCGTGCTGTTCCTGTCGCTGCAGGGCTACCAGCGCGACCTCGGCGGCGCGATCTTCGCGATGACGATCTTCCTCGTCATGCTCGTCACGTCGCTCGTCACGCCCGCGCTGTCGGGCAACGCGATCAACGGCGACCGCGACTCGGGCACGCTCGCGTCGACGCAGGTGACGCAGGTGAGCGCGACGCAGCTCGTGCTCGGCAAGGTGCTCGGCTCGTGGATCGCCTCGCTCGGCTTCCTCGCCGTCTGCGCGCCGTTCATGCTCGGTTCCGCCCTGCTGGGCGGCCTGCGCCTCGAGGCGGTGCTCGTGTCGCTGCCGATCCTCGTGCTCGAGATCGGCGTCATCTCGGCGATCGGCGTCGGTCTCTCCGGCATCATCCGCAAGCCGGTGCTCTCGACGGTCGTCAGCTACCTCGCCGTCGCGCTCTTCTCGGTCGGCACGCTCATCGGCTTCGGGGTGGCGACGCTCGCCTTCCAGACCGAGGAGACGCGCACCGAGATCGCGTGGGACTACGACGAGCAGACCGGCAACGCCTCGTGCGTCGAGACCGACCGCACCTACGAGACCGTCGTCGCTCGGCCAGACCGGGTCTGGTGGATGCTCGCCGCGAACCCGTACGTGATCATGGCCGACGCCATCCCGCCGGGCTTCGGCGACGACGGCTACCCCGACGACATCTTCGGCCAGATCGGGCTGGGCGTGCGCTCCATCCAGGAGCCGCCGCACGTCGAGACGTGCGCCGACTTCGACCCGACCGGCGGGTACACGGGCGACACCCCGCGAGAGATCTACCAGCGCACGCTGCCCAGCTGGTTCGTCGGCGCCGGCATCCACGTCGCGCTCGCGGCGCTCGCCGTCTGGGGCGCGATCGCCGCGGTGCGGGCCCCCGCTCGCACGCTCGCGCCCGGCAGCCGCATCGCCTGACGCGGCCGGGCGCACGGCAGGATGGGGACATGACGCTTCCGACGCGGGCCGCGACCATCCAGCAGCAGCTGCACGAGCTGGGCATCGAGCGCGAGGTCATCCACTTCCCCGAGGGCGTGCACACGGCCAAGGCGGCCGCGGCGGCGCTCGGCATCGAGGTGGGCGCGATCGCCAACTCGCTCATCTTCTGGATGGCGGATGCGCCGCTGCTGGTGATGACGTCGGGTCGCCACCGCGTCGACACGGCCATGCTCGCCGAGCAGCTCGGCGAAGGGCCGATCGAGCGCGCGACACCCGAGCAGGTGCGCGCGGCGACCGGTCAGGTGATCGGCGGCGTCGCGCCGCTCGGGCACCCGGCGCCGATCCGCACGATCGTCGACGTCGCGCTGCGCGACTACGAGCAGCTCTCGGCCGCCGCGGGCACCGCCGACACCGTCTTCATGCTCACCTATGACGAGCTGCTGCGCATCACCGGCGGCGAGGAGCTCGCGGTCGGCGACTGACGGCCCGGCCATCCGCCGCGGCGCAGTCTCCACAGCCGCCACCGAAGCGAGCGCCATACACTCGGCAGAGTGACTGAGACGACCCCTGATCTGCCGGTCTGGCCGGGCGAGCCGTATCCACTCGGCGCCACGTTCGACGGCACCGGCACCAACTTCGCGCTCTACACCGAGTCGGCGGAGAAGGTCGAGCTGTGCCTGTTCGACGACGACGGCGCCGAGACTCGCGTGGAGCTCCGCGAGGTCGACGCCTACGTCTGGCATGCCTACCTGCCGACCGTGCAGCCCGGCCAGCGCTACGGCTACCGCGTGCACGGGCCGTACGAGCCCGAGCAGGGCCTGCGGCACAACCCCGCCAAGCTGCTGCTCGACCCCTACGCGAAGGCCACGAGCGGCACGATCGAGTGGGGCCAGCCGCTGCACAGCTACGACTTCGGCGACCCGCTGAGCTTCAACGACGAGGACTCCGCCCCCCACATGGTCAAGGGCGTGGTCATCAACCCGTTCTTCGACTGGACGGGCGACCGCCACCCGCGCACGCCGCTCAACGAGACGATCATCTACGAGGCGCACGTCAAGGGTCTGACGCAGACGCACCCCGACGTGCCCGAGCAGCTGCGCGGCACCTACGCGGGGCTGGGGCATCCGGCGATCATCGCCCACCTGCAGAAGATCGGCGTGACCGCGATCGAGCTCATGCCCGTGCACCAGTTCGTGCACGACGCGGTGCTGGTCGAGAAGGGGCTGCGCAACTACTGGGGCTACAACACGCTCAGCTTCTTCGCCCCGCACGCCGAGTACGCAGGCACGGGCGAGCGCGGCCAGCAGGTGCAGGAGTTCAAGGCGATGGTGAAGGCGCTGCACGAGGCGGGCATCGAGGTGATCCTCGACGTCGTCTACAACCACACCGCCGAGGGCAACCACCTGGGCCCGACGCTCAGCTGGCGCGGCATCGACAACCAGGCGTACTACCGCCTCGTCGAGGGCGACGAGCAGCACTACATGGACTACACGGGCACCGGCAACAGCCTGAACGTCTCGCGCCCGCATCCGCTGCAGATGATCATGGACAGCCTGCGCTACTGGGTCACCGAGATGCACGTCGACGGCTTCCGCTTCGACCTCGCCGCCACGCTCGCGCGCGAGTTCTACGACGTCGACAAGCTCTCCACCTTCTTCGAGATGGTGCAGCAGGATCCGGTGATCAGCCAGGTCAAGCTCATCGCCGAGCCGTGGGACATCGGCCCGGGCGGCTACCAGGTGGGCAACTTCCCGCCGCAGTGGGCCGAGTGGAACGGCAAGTACCGCGACGAGGTGCGCGACTTCTGGCGCGGCGAGCCGACCGCGCTCGGCGAGTTCGCCACGCGCCTGTCGGGCTCTGCCGACCTGTACGAGGATTCGGGACGGCGACCCGTCGCATCCATCAACTTCGTCACCGCCCACGACGGCTTCACGCTGCGCGACCTCGTGAGCTACAACGAGAAGCACAACGACGCCAACGGCGAGGGCGGCAACGACGGCGAGAGCCACAACCGCTCCTACAACCACGGCGCAGAGGGCCCCACCGACGACCCGGGGATCCGCGCCGTGCGGGCGCGCCAGCAGCGCAACTTCCTCGCGACGCTGCTGCTGAGCCAGGGCGTGCCGATGCTGCTGCACGGCGACGAGCTCGGCCGCACCCAGCGCGGCAACAACAACGGCTACGCACAGGACAACGAGATCACGTGGGTCGACTGGTCCACCGCCGACCAGCCGCTCGTCGAGTTCACGGCGGCTCTCGCGCGGCTGAGACGCGAGCACCCGACGTTCCGCCGGCGCCGGTTCTTCAACGGGCGGCCGGTGCGCCGCGAAGAGGGCGCGCCGATCCCCGACATC
>DASSWM010000347.1:0-3988 GCA_035704865.1 Agrococcus sp. | reverse complement strand
TGCGGGTCGGTGGAGGCGGGGTCCGCGACGGCCCCGTCGCGCTCCTCGATCGCCGCGACGACGGCGGCCCGATCGACGCGCTCGCCCTCCGGGATGCCGGCGGCCGCCTCGAGCCGCTGCATGCCGTCGAGCAGCTCGGTGAGCGAGCCGGCCACGACGAAGTCCTCGCCGTGGTCGAGGAACGCCTGCACGGGCGCGGGCGCGCCGGGCAGCACGCGCTGCGCGAGCCGGCGGAGGCTGCGGCCGGTGAGATCCGGGTTCTGCTCGGAGCCCGAGAGCGTGAACTCCTTCTCGACGATCGACTGCGTGAGCACGAACCACGAGTGCTCCGAGCCCGCCCTGCGGAGGTGCTCGAGCGTCGCGAGCGTGTCGAAGCCGGGGTAGTTGGGCGATGGCAGCCGGTGCCCGCGCTCATCGAGCCACAGGCTCGAAGGACCGGGCAGGATGCGGATGCCGTGGTCGGGCCAGACGGGATCCCAGTTCTTGATGCCCTCGGTGTAGTGCCACATGCGGTCGCCGTTCACGAGCCGCGCGCCGGCCTCCTGCGCGATCGCGAGGCCCGCGCCGTCGACGTGCAGCGGCACGCCGCGCACGGCGTGGCGCGGCGGCTCGCCGAGCCGCGCGGGCCACAGCTCCCGCACGCGGTCGAGCTCGCCGCCGATGCCGCCGGTCGCGACCACGACGCTCTCGGCCCGCAGCTCGAACGCGCCCGTGATCTCGCGGCTCGAGGGCTCGCCACGCACCGTGACGTCGTCCGCCAGCCGCTCGCCCGCGACGCCCACGACGGCGCCGTCCTCGACGAGGAGGCGCGTGACCCGGTGCCGGAACGCGAGCCGCGCGCGGCCGTCGGCCACCGCATCCCGCAGCCGTCTCGTGAAGGGCGCGACGAGCCCCGGGCCGGTGCCCCACACGATGTGGAAGCGCGGCACGGTGTTGCCGTGACCGCCCGGCGTGCGGGCGCCGCGCTCGGCGTGGCCGACGATGGGGAACAGGCGCACGCCCAGCTCGCGCAGCCACGGCCGCAGGTCGCGGTGCGAGAAGTCGAGGTAGGCGTCTGCCCAGCGGCGCGCCCAGCGATCGTCGCCGCCGTCCTCGTCGCTGTCGAAGCCGGCGGTGTGCTCCCAGTCGTCCCACGCGAGCTCGAGCGAGTCGTCGATGCCGAGCCGGCGCTGCTCGGGGGAGTCGACCAGGAACAGGCCGCCGAACGACCAGAAGGCCTGCCCGCCGATCGACTGCGGCCCCTCCTGCTCGACGAGCGTCACGGTGCGGCCGCGATCGAGCGCGGTGCACGCGGCGACGAGGCCCGACAGGCCGCTCCCGATCACGATGCAGTCGGTGTCGTTCGCGGCCATGGTGCCTCCTCGCGGCTCGTGCCCGGCGGGGCGGGCGCTGCTAGAACATCGGGTTGTGGTTGATCATCGCAGTCGCGGCGCGGTCGAAGTAGTCCATGAGCTCGGCGCGGTGCAGCGGGGCAGGCTCGAGCTCGTCGACCGCGGCGGTCATGCAGGCGATCCACCGGTCGCGCGCATCGAGGTCGACGCGGAACGGCACGTGCCGCATGCGCAGCCGCGGGTGCCCGCGCTGCTCGCTGTAGGTGCCGGGTCCGCCGAAGAACTGCTCGAGGAACATGCGCAGCCGCTCCTCGGCGCCGGCGCGGTCGTCCTGCGGGTACATGGGCCGCAGCACCTCGTCGGCCCACACGTGCTCGTAGAAGCGGTGCACGAGCTCGCGGAAGAAGTCGCTGCCGCCCATCGCCTCGAAGAGCGTCTGCTGGCCCGCCGGGTGCGTCATCGCCGCTCGCCCAAGCCGCGCACCACGATGCTCTGCAGCGACGGCAGCTCGACGCCGAGCTCGTCGAGCCCGAGCTTCACGCGCTTGCGCAGCTCGCGCGTCGCCTCGTACTTCGCGCTCGCGCGCGTCTTGACGACCAGGCGCACGACGACGGCCTCGGCGGAGACCGACTCGACGCCCCAGATCTCGGGCTTGTCGATGATGCGGTGGAGCCAGGCCGGGTCCTCGCTCATGTCGGTGGCGATGTCGAGCAGGCGCTGCTGCACGGTGTCGATGTCGGCGTCGTAGGGCACCGCCTGGTCGACCACGACGCGCGCCCAGCCCTGCGACTCGTTGCCGACCCGCACGATCTGGCCGTTGCGCACGTACCAGAGCGTGCCGTGCACGTCGCGCACCTGCGTGACGCGGATGCCGACCGACTCGACGACGCCGCTCGCCTCGCCGAGGTCGACGATGTCGCCGATGCCCAGCTGGTCCTCGAACACCATGAACAGGCCGTTCAGGAAGTCGGTGATGACGCCCTGCGCGCCGACGCCCGCGGCCGCGCCGATGAAGCCGGCCATGGCCACGAGCGCGCCCGCGTTCACGCCCAGGATGCTGAGGATCAGGATGACGGCGAAGGCCGCGATCACCCATGCGGCGAGCGTGTTGAGCACGCTGCCGATCGCGCGGGTGCGCTGCACGACGCGCACCTGCGCGAGCGGCGAGTTGGCGAGCGCCTCGGTGTCGGCGGCGTCGGCCTTGCGCTTGACGCCCGTCACGACCTCGTGCACGACGCGCGTGACGATCGCCTTGACGACCCAGAACGCGACGAACGCGCCGATGACGACGAGCAGCACGCTGATGGGCGCACCCCACACGTCCCACCACTCGGCGAAGGCCGCCCAGCCCGTGGGCGCCGCGTCGCCGGTCGCCGCCGCGTCGCCGGTGCCCGCCGTGCTGCCCGTTCCCACGCTCGCCATGCGTCCTCCGATCAGGCGTCGGCCCGCTGCGCCTCGAGCGCGCGCTCGACGCCCGCGAGGTGCTCGATCATGATGCGGCGCAGCGCCGGCACGGACTCGTTCGAGTCGAGCCACGTGCGCGTCGCCGCCGCGAGCTCATCGCTCGCGATGACCGCGGGGTAGAGGCCCACGAGCAGGCCCTCGGCGATCTGGTACGTCCGCGAGTCCCAGATCTGCTGGATCGCGCCGTGGTACCTGGCGACGAGGTCCGAGAGGACGGATGCGTCGTTGACGTGCTGCAGGCCGAGTCCCGTGTAGCGCACGATGAGGTTCGACGCGCCCGCCTCGTCGGCGACGGAGGCGAACGCCGCCTCCTTCGCCTCGGGCGTGGGGATCGTCGCGCGGGCGCGCGCGGCGAACTGCCGGCCGGTCGCGGTGTCGTCGGTCGCGAGCTCCGCCGCGATCTCGTCCTCGCCGGCGGCGCCGTTCAGCACGAGGCCGTCGAGCAGCTGCCAGCGCAGGTCGGTGTCGACCGTGAGCCCGTCGAGCTCGCGGCTGCCGTCGAGCAGGCCGCGCAGCGCCTCCACGTGCTCGGGCTTCGAAGCGAGCCCGGCGAAGGCACCCACGAACTGGAACTGCGCGTCCGAGCCGGGCGACGCATCCGCCGCCAGCGCCCAGAGCCGGTCGCCGACCTTCGCGATGGTCTCGGCGCGGCGCGAGGGGTGCACGTAGGTGCGGGCGGCCTGTGCGAGCTGCGCGAGGGCGAGCCGGATGGTCGTCGACTCGGTCTCGGCGCCGATGTTGTCGAGCACGAGGTCGACGTAGTCGCTCGCGGGCGTCTCGGCGTCGCGCGTCGCATCCCAGGCTGCGCCCCACACGAGCGCGCGGGCGAGCGGGTCCTCGATCTCGCTGAGGCTCGAGAGCGCCGTGCGCATCGATGCGTCGTCGAGGCGGATCTTCGCGTACGCGAGGTCCTCGTCGTTGATGAGGATGAGCGCGGGGCGCATGTGGCCGACGAGCTGCGGCACCGCGGTCTCGGGGCCGTCGACGTCGAGCTCGATGCGCTCGGTGCGGCGCAGCACGCCGCGCTCGAGCTCGTAGCAGCCGATCGCGAGGCGGTGCGGCCGCAGCGTCTGGTGGTCGTCGGGCGCGGTCTGCTCGACCACGAAGTCGGTGATGATGCCGTCGGCCGTCGTCTCGAGGCGCGGGCGCAGCGTGTTGACGCCGGCGGTCTCGAGCCATTTGCGGCTCCAGTC
>DASSWM010000346.1:0-10562 GCA_035704865.1 Agrococcus sp. | reverse complement strand
GCGTGGTCGTGGCCGTCGGCCATGAGCCGCCGTTCCACCTCCGTCAGCAGCGCGTGGCCGACGCCGCGCGACCAGCGGTCCGCGAGCGCGTAGATCGCGTACAGCTCGCCCGAGACGGGCGCGTCCTCGTCGCGGGCCGGCCCGGCCATGGCCCAGCCGACCACCTCGCCGTCGACCACCGCGACGAGGTCGTGCTTGCGCGCATCCGCGTGCAGCTCGTCCCAGTGCTCCATGCGGCGGGCGGTCTCGCGCTCGACGTCCATGCGGTCGAGCATCTCCTGCGGCACGAGGCCGCAGTACGCCGCGCGCCACGTCTCGACGCGCACGCGCGCGATGCCGGCCGCGTCGTCGATCGACGCGTCGCGCACGTTCGCGGTCACGCGGCGGCTCCCGGTGCGGCGTCCACGATGCAGAAGCGAGTGCCCTCGGGATCCTCCATGATCACGTAGTCGGCGTCGTCGGGGCGCTTCGGCCAGTGCACGCGCTGCGCGCCGAGCGACTCGAGGCGCGCGATCTCGGCGGCCTGGTCGTCGGCGTAGAGGTCGAGGTGGATGCGCGGCGGCAGCGCCCGCTCGCTCGGGTGCGCGTCGAGCGAGAGGTTGGGGCCCTCGCCCGCGCGCGGCCGCAGCAGCGCGAAGTCGTCGTCGATGGGCAGGCGCGGCGCGTAGTCGAGCGCGGCGGTCCAGAACATCAGCTGGCGCTCGAGATCGCGGCAGCGGATCACGATGGAGCCGACGGTGAGCATGGGCCCAACCTAGCCGGTCGTCCCCCGAGGCGACTGATCACCGGGCGCGAATCGCGCACAGGCGGGTGCGGCGGTGCCGCGGCGCGTCGGCGGCCGCCGATAGCCTCGCTCGCATGGCAAAGTCTCCCGGTTTCCGCTGCTCCGAGTGCGGGTGGACGTCGCTGAAGTGGGTCGGCCGCTGCGGCGAGTGCCAGCAGTGGGGCACGGTCGAGGAGGTCGGCGCGACCGTCACGCGCATCACCGCCGCGGCAGTGCCCGCGAGCCGCGCCGCGCGCCCGATCACCGAGCTGCGGACGACGGATGCGCCCCGGTGGCCGACGGGGATCGGCGAGTTCGACCGGGTGCTCGGCGGTGGCATCGTGCCCGGCGCGGTCGTGCTGTGCTCGGGCGAGCCGGGCGTGGGCAAGTCGACGCTGCTGCTCTCGGTCGCGGCGAAGGCCGCGAGCGCCGGCCGCCGCGTGCTCTACGTCTCGGGCGAGGAGTCGCTCGCGCAGGTGCGGCTGCGCGCCGAGCGCACGGGCGCGCTCGAGCCGCAGCTCTTCCTCGCGAGCGAGACCGACCTGGCGACCATCCTCGGGCAGCTGCGCGACACGGCGCCCGAGCTCGTGATCGTCGACTCGGTGCAGACCGTCGCGAACGCCGACAACGACGGGCTCGCGGGCGGGCCCAGCCAGGTGCGCGACGTCGCGTCGGCGCTCACGCGCGCGGCGAAGGCGGCGGATGTGCCGCTGCTGCTGGTCGGGCACGTCACGAAGGACGGCTCGGTCGCCGGGCCCCGCGTGCTCGAGCACCTCGTCGACGTCGTCGCGCACTTCGACGGCGACCGGCAGACGGCGCTGCGCTTCGTGCGCGCGTCGAAGAACCGCTTCGGCCCGACCGACGAGGTGGGCTGCTTCGAGATGACCGGCGACGGCATCCTCGAGGTGCCCGACCCCTCCGGGCTGTTCCTCTCGCGCTCCGCGACGCCGCTCGCCGGCACGTGCGTGACCGTCGCGCTCGAGGGCAGGCGCGCCATCCCCGTCGAGGTGCAGGCGCTCGTCGTCGACGCCTCGACGCCGCAGCCGCGACGCGTCGTGAACGGCGTCGACTCCTCGCGCGTCGCGATGGTGCTCGCGGTGCTCGACCGCCACGCCGACCTGCGCCTGGGCGGCAAGGACGTCTACGTCTCGACCGTCGGCGGCATCAAGCTCACCGAGCCGGGCGCCGACCTCGCGATCGCGCTCGCCATCGCGAGCGCCGACAAGGGCGTCGCCCTCCCCCGGCGGCTCGCGGCGGTGGGCGAGATCTCACTCGCCGGCGAGATCCGCGCCGCGTCCGCGGCCAAGCGCCGCGCGGCGGAGGCCCGCCGGCTGGGCTACACGCGCGTCGTCGACGATGCCGTCGGGCTCGTGCGCAGCGCCATCCCGGAGGCGATCAGCCAGGGACGCCGCGAGGCGGCACCGGGAGCGGTGGCGGCGGGCGATCGAGCGCAGGGCGCGTGGGCATCCGGCGAGTGGTCGCACGGACCGCGGCCGGTCGCGGTGCCCGACTTCTAGGCGACCGCGACGTCCTGATCCACGACGTCCTGGGCCGCGCCCACTGCCGCAGCGCATCCGCCGAAGCACGTCTGCCCGAGCGCGTCCGCCGGAGCGCACGGCCTCACTCGAGGATGAACTGCCTGCTCTCCTGGCTGGCGAAGTCCCCGACCTGCACGCTGAGGTTGTAGGCGGCGCCGCCGGCCGTGACCGGCTGGCCCTCGCCGGCGCAGCTCTCGGGCGACGAGCGCGTGCGATCCCACTCGATCGGCACGGTCGACTGCGGCGCGCCCGGCTCGAGCGTCGCCACGTTGTCCTGCACGTCGGTGCGGCAGTCCGTCCAGCGGTAGACGAGCTCGTCGCCCGTGCGGATCTCGTACTCCTGCACGCTCGTGCCGGCGTTCAGGGAGCAGGCGGCCTCGCCGGTGTTCTCGATCGTGAACGAGAGCAGCACGGGCTCGCCCTCGGCGTAGGTCGTGTGGTCGGTGACGGGCGTGAGGCGGATCTGCTCGGCCGTGCACGGCTCGCTCGCGTCGGCCGTGGGGTTGCCGCCGATGGGCGTGAACGGCTGCGTCGGCGTCGGCGAGGGCGTGGGCGTCTCGCTCGGCGACTCGCCCGCAGCGGCCGACTCGGCGGGCGCGGTGTCGCTCGGCGCCGGCGCGGGCGGTGCCTCGCCCGACTCCCACGGCCGCCACAGCAGCAGCGCGACCGCGAGCGCCACGACGATCGCGCCCAGGGTCAGCAGCGTGCGGCGCCGGCGCACCGCGGCGCGGCGCTTCGCTGAGGATCCCTTGCTCACCGATCCAGAGTAGGCGAGCCGAGGCTCAGAGCCGCTTGAGCATGCGCGTGTTGCCGAGCGTGTTGGGCTTCACGTGCGCGAGGTCGAGGAACTCGGCGACACCGCCGTCCGGCGAGCGCAGCAGCTCGGCGAACACGTCGGGCGGGACCACCTGCTCGGCGACCTCCTCGTAGCCGTGCCGGCCGAAGAAGTCGGTCTCGAACGTCAGGCAGAACAGCCGCGTGAGACCCAGCTCCCTCGCGCGCTCCTCGAGCGCGACGAGCATCGCGTGGCCGACGCCCTTGCCGACCGCGCCTTCGGCCGCCGCGATCGTGCGCACCTCGCCGAGGTCCTCCCACAGCACGTGCATCGCACCGCATCCGACGAGCTGCCCGTCGCGCTCCGCGACCACGAACTCCTGCACCGCTTCGTAGAGCGTGACGAGCTCCTTGCCCAGCAGGATCCGCCGGTGCACGTACGGCTCGATGAGCGTCTGCATGCCGCGCACGTCGCTCGTGCGCGCGGGGCGCACGGTGATGCGTGCCTGGCTGGCACCGTCGGATGCGTCGGCGGTCATGGCTCTCGAGCCTACGCGGGTGCACCTGCGTCGGGCGCACACGAGCCTCACCCGACGCGGAGCACGAGCCGCGCTGCGGCCGCCCACGCAACAGGGGCAGGGCCGAAGCCCTGCCCCTGCTCACCGATGGACGATCAGCCGCAGCTGGTCAGCCTGGCGACCTCGTGGTCGAGCGACGGCTCGCCGCCGAGCAGCGTGACCGAGGTCGGCTGCAGCGTCTCGAGCGCGTCGAGCACCGACTGCGGCACGCAGCCCTCGCGCGTGATCAGCAGCGGCGATCCCTGGACCGCTGCCACCGCGCCGCCCGCGAGGGCGTCCGGGAACAGCAGGCCCGACGCGAGGTACGCGCCGTTGGGAGCCGAGTCGAACGCGCCGAGCGTGACGAGCGCGCTCGTCGCGTAGCGGTCGACGCCGCCCTGTCGGGTGACGGTGAACCCGGCGTCGACGAGCTCGCCGGCGTTCGACGAGGGCACGGCGTCGGTCGAGCCGACGACGCGCACGCGGTCGATGCCGAGCTCCTCGAGCGTCGCGATCGTGGTCGCGGGGACCTCGGTCGCGGTGTTCACCAGCACGAGCGGCCACGCGAGGTGACCGGCGGCCGTGCCCGCCGACAGCGCATCCGGGAATCGCTTGCCGGTGGCGACGTAGGCGCCCTCGGCCGACTCGAACGCGTACTCGGCGACCAGGCGGCTCGTCTCGTAGCGGTTGTCGCCGCCGAGGCGGTCGATCGTGACGACCGAGTCGATCTCGCCGATGGCCGCCTCGACGTCGGCGTTCACCGACGGCAGCCCGCCGACGATCACGACGCGCTCGGCGCCGAGGCGCGCGATCTCGTCGAGCACGACCTGCGGAGCCTCGCCCTCGCGCACGAGCAGCAGCGGACCGCCCTCGTTCGCGGCGGCGGGGGCGGCGGTCAGCGCGTCCGGCCACAGCTGGCCGCTCGCGACGTAGACGACCGGCGCACCCTCGGCGTAGCCCGCCTGCGAGATCTTGACTGCCGTCTCGTAGCGGTTCTCGCCCGCGATGCGGTCGGTCGCCGAGACGACCTCGAGCTCGAAGGGGATCTCCGTGCCGTTGTCGGCGCGCAGCGTGAACGTCGCCGCAGCGGGCTCGGTCGCCGCGCCGCCGGGGACGAGCGCCCGGAACGTGACCTCGGCCGAGGTCGTCAGCGGCATGCCCGCGTCGTCCTCGTTCACGACCACGTCGGCGGAGCCGACGACCGCGCCCTCGCTGTCGAGCACCTCGAGCGTCGTCGACGCCTCGGCACCCGTCGAGCGGATGCGGTCGATCTGGCCGACCTGGATGGTCACGTCCGCGCCCTCCACGACCGGCGCGTCGGGCAGGCCCGTGACGTCGACGTGGTTGACGGACCAGCTCGGCGCGATGCCGGGGTTGTCGGCCAGGTACGCGACGAACGCGTCGAGGTCCACGAGCCCGGAATCGCGGCGGTCGGCGCCATCCTGGAAGGTCCAGAAGTTGTCGCCGCCGTCCAGCAGGAACGACGAGCTCGCGACGCGGATCTCCTCGTCCGCGCCGACCGCGACGCCGTCGATGCGGATGTCGCTGACGCGGTCATCCATCGCACGGGTCGGGTCGGAGACGTAGGTGACGTTGTCGCTCAGGCCCAGCTGCAGGTAGGGGCGCGAGATGCCGTCGGTGCTGCCGTCCTCGTTGCGCTGCCACTGCTGCTCGAGGATCTGGTCGAGCTGGGCACCGGTCAGCGTCATGCTGCCGAGGTTGTTGATGAACGGGAGCACGGCGTTGGCCTCGGCGAGACGCACGATGCCGTCCGTGTCCTCGCCCACATCCGGGGCCGCCTCATAGAGCAGGCTGTCGCGCAGGCCACCCGGGTTGACGATGCCGATCTCGGCACCGCCGCGAGACTCCGGCGCGACCTGGTCGCGGTACATGTTCGCGACGAGCTCGCCCATGGTCGACTCCTCGGCGCGGTTGCCCCGATCCTCGAGCGGCACGGTGATGTCGGCGCTGATCGTGCCGACGTGCACGTTGCCGGCGACGGCTGCCTCTGCCTCGGCGTCGGCCACGATGCCGGCGATCTCCTCGACCCGCGGGTACTGGTCGATGTACGCGGTGCCGTCCGTGTCGGGCGTCGCGTGGTTGGTGACCGTGAGCGGCGTGACGGTGTCCGTGGCGGTGTCGACCTCGAGCACGACCTGGCCGACGTGGCCGGCGTACTCGCCCGACTGCACGAAGGGCCGCTGCACGTCGGTGCCCGGCACCGTCCGCAGCTCTGCGTACGCCTGGTGCGTGTGGCCGTTGAAGACCACGTCGACATCGGCCGAGAACTCGTCGGCGGAGGCGAGCCCGTGGTCGTGCAGCTCGGCGACGACCACGTCGGCCTCGCCGTTCGACTCGTCGCCGTCGCTCAGCTCGGCGGCGACGCTGTTGATGGTCTCGACGACCGGAGCGAACTCCACGCCGACGATGCCGCTCTGCGACACGAGCGAGGGGGTCTCCGCGGTCACGGCGCCGATGACGCCGACGGTGACGCCGTCGATCTCGAAGGTCTCGTAGGCCGGGCCGATGGGCGCGCCGTTGAGCGTCACGTTGGCCGAGAGGTACGTCCAGTCCGCGAGCGGGTCGACGCGATCCGTGAGGTCTGCGACGCCCTTGTCGAACTCGTGGTTGCCGACCGCGGACGCGTCGAGCGCGAGCGCGTTGAGCACGTCGATCGTCGGCACGTCCATCTGCGAGCCGGAGGTGAAGTTCGAGGCGCCGATGAGGTCGCCGCCGCCGGTCAGCAGCGTGTTGCCGGGGTGCGTCCCGCGCAGGTCCTCGACGAGGCCGGCGAAGTTCACCGTGAGCGGGCTCGCGATGCGGCCGTGGAAGTCGTTGATGTGGAGCAGGTTGATGACTGCGGTGGCAGTGGGCTCAGCGCCCACCTCGTCGGTGCCGGTCGCGACCGCGGCCTGCGGAGCGACGAGCACTCCGAGTCCGACGGCGCATGCGGCTCCGAGCGCGACGGTGCGCTTCGAATGCTTCTTCACAAGGGTCTCCGATGCAGGGGATGGGGTAGGCGCCGAGGCGCGGTGCCACCGAGCCTATGCACTTCGCCAGGAGCGGGAAAGGGTCAATCCTCACCGGGAGGTGAACGCTGGGTGAGCACCTGCCGAAGACGAGAAGATGGGGCCCCGCTCGGGGACCCCATCTTCGCTCGCGCTCGCGCGCCGTGCCGGCTCAGGCGTCGGCCGGTGCCAGCTCCGATTCGCTCGACTCCGGGCTCGTGTGCGTGAAGACGAACTCGTCGTCGACGAAGTCGACGGTCACGTGCTCGCCCGCGCCCAGCTCGCCGTGCAGGATCTTCTCGCTCAGCACATCCTCGATCTCGTGCTGCACCGCACGGCGCAGCGGCCGCGCGCCCAGCGCCGGGTCGTGGCCGATCGTGATGAGGCGCTTCTTGGCCGCCTCGGTCAGCTCGATCGTCATGTCGCGGTCGAGCAGGCGCTCGGAGAGCCGCCCGATGAAGAGGTCGACGATCTGCAGCAGCTCGTCGGGGTCGAGCTGCGGGAAGACGATCGTCTCGTCGACGCGGTTGAGGAACTCGGGCTTGAAGTTCTTCTTGAGCTCCTCGCGCACCTTGCCGCGCATCGCCTCGTAGTCGTTGTGGCTCGACCCCTCCAGCACGAAGCCGACCGGGCCGCCGGAGATGTCCTTCGTGCCCAGGTTGGTCGTCATGATGATGACGGTGTTCTTGAAGTCGACCACGCGGCCCTGGCCGTCGGTGAGGCGACCCTCCTCGAGGATCTGCAGCAGCGAGTTGAAGATGTCGACGTGCGCCTTCTCGATCTCGTCGAAGAGCACGACCGAGAACGGCTTGCGCCGCACCTTCTCGGTGAGCTGGCCGCCCTCCTCGAAGCCGACGAACCCGGGAGGGGCGCCGAAGAGCCGCGAGACGGTGTGCTTCTCGCTGAACTCCGACATGTCCAGCGAGATGAGGGCGTCCTCGTCGTCGAAGAGGAACTCCGCGAGCGCCTTCGCGAGCTCGGTCTTGCCGACGCCCGTGGGGCCGGCGAAGATGAACGATCCCGAGGGGCGGCGCGGGTCCTTGAGGCCGGCGCGCTGACGGCGGATGGTCTTCGCCAGCACGCTGACGGCCTCCTCCTGGCCGATGACGCGCTGGTGCAGCGCCTTCTCCATGAAGACGAGGCGGGCCGACTCCTCCTCGGTGAGCTTGAACACCGGGATGCCGGTCGCGTTCGCGAGCACCTCGGCGATCACGCCCTCGTCGAGCACGCCCGTGGGGCCGCCGTCGCCCGAGCGCCACTTCTTCTCGAGGCGCAGCCGCTCGCCGAGCAGCTCCTTCTCCTCGTCGCGCAGGCGCGCGGCCGCCTCGAAGTCCTGTCCCTCGATGGCGCCCTCCTTGCGCGTGCGCACGTCGGCGATCTTCTCGTCGAACTCGCGCAGCTCCGGCGGGGCCGACAGGATCGACAGGCGCAGGCGGGCGCCGCCCTCGTCGATCAGGTCGATCGCCTTGTCGGGCAGGAAGCGGTCCTGCACGTAGCGGTCGGCGAGGTTCGCCGCCGCGACGAGCGCGCTGTCGGTGATCGTCACCTTGTGGTGCGACTCGTAGCGGTCGCGCAGGCCCTTGAGGATGTTGATCGTGTGGGCGACGGACGGCTCGTTCACCTGGATGGGCTGGAAGCGGCGCTCGAGCGCCGCGTCCTTCTCGAAGTGCTTGCGGTACTCGTCGAGCGTCGTCGCGCCGATCGTCTGCAGCTCGCCGCGCGCGAGCAGCGGCTTCAGGATGTTGGCGGCGTCGATCGCGCCCTCCGCGGCACCCGCGCCGACGAGCGTGTGGATCTCGTCGATGAAGGTGATGATGTCGCCGCGCGTGCGGATCTCCTTCGTCACCTTCTTGAGGCGCTCCTCGAAGTCGCCGCGGTAGCGGCTGCCCGCGATGAGCGAGCCGAGGTCGAGCGTGTAGACCTGCTTGTCCTTGAGCGTCTCAGGCACCTCGCCCTTGACGATCGCCTGCGCGAGGCCCTCGACGACGGCGGTCTTGCCGACGCCGGGCTCGCCGATCAGCACCGGGTTGTTCTTCGAGCGGCGCGAGAGGATCTGCATGACCCGCTCGATCTCCTTCTCGCGGCCGATCACGGGGTCGAGCTTGCCGTCGCGCGCGGCCTGCGTGAGGTTGCGCCCGAACTGGTCGAGGATCTGCGAGCCCTTGGCGTCCGACTGCGCGGGCTGGTCGCCGCCGACGGTCGTCGCCTCCTTGCCCTGGTACCCGGCGAGCAGCTGGTTGACGGTCTGGCGCACGCGGTTGAGGTCGGCGCCCAGCTTCACGAGCACCTGGGCTGCGACACCCTCGCCCTCGCGGATGAGCCCGAGCAGCACGTGCTCGGTGCCGATGTAGTTGTGGCCGAGCTGCAGCGCCTCGCGCAGGCTCAGCTCGAGCACCTTCTTGGCGCGCGGCGTGAACGGGATGTGCCCGGACGTCTGCTGGCTGCCGGTGCCGATCATGTCCTGCACCTGCGCGCGCACGGCGTCGAGGGAGATGCCCAGCTGCTCGAGCGCCTTCGCGGCGACGCCGTCACCCTCGTGGATGAGGCCGAGCAGGATGTGCTCCGTGCCGATGTAGTTGTGGTTCAGCAGCTTCGCCTCTTCCTGGGCGAGCACCACGACCCGGCGAGCGCGGTCGGTGAATCTCTCGAACATCGCTGCCTCCCTTCCTTGGTTTTCGAGCGTAGCCGCGGGCAGGGCCCGACGCGGCCGTGTTCGCTGTCGGCGCGACACCTGCGGACGCCGACGGATGCGTCGTGGCCGCGGGCGCGCACGTCGCCTCGGTCACGGCTCACGGCCGATGCTCACCGAACCCATGGCCGCTCTCGATAGCCTCGGCCCGAGACGCAAGGAGCACGGTGACCGATCAGCCCTCCCAGCCCTGGGACCAGCCGCAGCAGGGCCAGCAGCCCCAGGAGGGGCAGCAGCAGGCATACGGCCAGCAGCCGCAGGCCGGCCAGCAGCCGCAGTACCCGCACGAGCAGTACGGGCAGTCGCCGTACGGGCAGCAGCCGCAGCCCGCTCAGCCCCAGTACGGGCAGAGCCAGTACGGGCAGAGCCAGTACGGGCAGGGGCAGTACGGCCAAGGCCAGTACGGGCAAGGCCACGGACAGGGCCAGTACGGGCAGGGCCAGTACGGACAGCAGCAGTACGGCCAGCCGCAGTACCCGCAGGGCCAGTACGGGCAGCCGGGCTGGGCGATGCAGCCGCCGGCGCCCAAGCGGCCGGCGCTCCTGCCTGCGGCGCTGCCGATGTCGGGGCTCTCCTACGCGATGACCTTCCAGCCGCTCGAGCGACGCGTCGGCCGCTGGTTCCTGGCGTGGGCGATCGCGATCGGCTTCTTCTTCGGCGGGCAGGTGGTCTCGGTCGCGCTGCTGATGCCCGGCATCGTCGAATTCATGCTGCAGCTCGACCCGACGGCCGTGCCGACCGACCAGGCCGAGCTCACGGGCGAGCTGCTCGAGCGCGTGATCGGCTCGCCGCTCGGCATGGCGGGCGTCAACATGGCGTGGGCCGCGATGATCCCGGGCGCGATCGTCGCGATGGCGGCGTTCGGCAAGCGCGCCGCCGGCTTCGCCTCGAGCGTCGCGGGCCGCTGGCGCTGGGGCGCCGTCGGCCGCGCAGCGACGGTCATCGTGCCGATCTTCGCCGTCTACATCGGCATCTCGCTCTGGATGGATCCGAGCGTCGAGTGGCAGTGGAACCCCAACTGGGGCCTCGTCGCGGTCGTGCTGCTGACGACGCCGCTGCAGGCGACGGGCGAGGAGTTCACCTTCCGCGGCCTGCTCCCCCAGCTGATGGGCGGCTGGCTGCGCCACCGCTACGTGCCGGCGCTCGTGATGCTCTTCCCGGTGCTGCTCGTGATGGTGCTGCAGCCCGCCACGTGGTGGCTCTCGCTGCTCGCGCTCGTCGCCGCGGCGGTCG
>DASSWM010000345.1:0-2725 GCA_035704865.1 Agrococcus sp. | reverse complement strand
ACCGGTTCGAACCCGACCTCCTCTGGAACGACATCGACTGGCCGGATGCGGGCAAGGCCGACGACGAGTTCGGACTCGCCGCGATGCTGCGCCGCTACTTCGATCGCGTGCCCCACGGCACGATCAACGATCGGTGGGGCGTGCCGCTGCACGGCTTCCACACGCGCGAGTACATGCACGTCGACGGCATCCCCGAGCACCCCTGGGAGTCGACGCGCGGGCTCGGCCGCTCGTTCGGCATCAACGAGGCCGAGGGGCCCGAGGAGTCGCTGTCGGGCGAGGAGCTCGCGCGGCTGCTCGTCGACGTCGTGGCGCGGGGCGGCAACCTGCTGATCAACGTCGGCCCGCGCGCGGACGGCTCGATCCCCGAGGTGCAGGCCGCGGCGATGCAGGGGCTCGGCGCATGGATGGGCGAGCACGCGCGGTTCGTGCTCGGCACGCGGCCGTGGCTGCGCGTCGACGATCGGGCCGACTGGCGCGCGCTCCGGGCTGCGGGGGCGGTGCACCTGCTGGCGCTCGCGCCGGACCGCGGCGCCGTGCCCATCCCGCACGAGCTCGCGGGGCGGCGCTGGCGGTGGCCCGATGGCCGCGAAGCCGAGCAGCGCGACGAGGGCGGCGCGCAGTCGCTGGTGATCCCGGATGCGCTCCGCGGGCTGCCGGTCGCGGTCGCGACGACCCAGGAGTTGCGATGACGACGCTCGAGATCGCGGTGCAGGACATCGCGGGTGTCCGCACGGCGCTCGCGGCCGGCGCGCATCGGCTGGAGCTGTGCCAGGCGCTCGCGCTCGGAGGCCTCACGCCGTCGAGCGCGCTCATCGGTGCGGCCGTCGCCGCGGCCCCCGCGGGTGCCGTCCGCGTGCTCATGCGGCCGCGGCCGGGAGGCTTCGTGCTCGATGCCGACGAGCTCGCGATCACTTGCGCCGATGCGCGGCGGGCCATGGATGCGGGTGCTGGCGCCATCGTCGCGGGTGCGCTCACGGAGTCCGGGGCGATCGACCTGCGCGCCGTCGAGGCGCTGCTCGAGGCGTCGGCCGGCTCGCTCGTCTTCCACCGAGCGATCGATGCGTGCGCCGACCCCGTGGGCGGCGCCGCCGCGCTGGCCGAGGCGGGCGTGCCGGAGCTGCTCACCTCTGGCGGTGCTGCGCGAGCGGTCGACGGCATCGGCACGATCGGCGAGATCGCCGTCGGCAGCCCGCAGCTGGCCGTCATCGCGGGCGGCGGCGTGCGCCCCGTCGACATCCCGCAGCTCATCGCCGCAGGAGCGCGGGCAGTGCACCTCTCGGCGCGCGTCGCGCGCGAGGACGCGCTTGCCGGACCGGGCGGCGGTCCGTCGAGCGTCGACCGCACCGACGCCGCGATCGTCCGCGCGGCAGCCGCGGCGCTCGCGGCAGCCTGACCGCAGATCAGGGCTCGTCGCTCAGGCGACCGCCTGCGGCCGTGCCGCCGCTGCGCGCGTCTCGTCCATCACGGCCGCGGCATCTGGGGCGCGTCGCTCCGTTCAGGCGACCGGCTGCTGCAGCGCGACCGCTTCGCGCTCCGCGGCATCGTGCAGCCAGTGCTCGACACCCGCGATGTGCACGATCATGGCGGCGCGCGCCATCTCGGCGTCGCCCGACTCGATCGCGTCGAGGATGCGCTCGTGCTCGTGCAGCGTGCGCGGCACGGCGCCCTCCTGCGTGAGCGCCCGCCAGATGCGCGCTCGCGCGGTCTGGCTCGAGATCGTCTCGAGCAGGCTCACGAGGTAGTCGTTGCCCGTGGCGCTCGCGATCATGCGGTGGAAGACCACGTCGTGCTCGACGAGCTCGTCGCTGGGGGTGTCGCCGTGCACCTTCGTCAAGTGCTCGCGCATCTCGGCGACCTGCTCCGGCCCGGCCCGTCGCGCCGCGATCCCAGCAGACGCCGGCTCGACGATGCGGCGCACCTCGAACACCTCCAGCACGGCATGGGACTCGTGGAAGTCGAGCACGAACGACATCGCCTCGAGTAGCAGGCTCGGCTGCAGGCTCGTCACGTAGGTGCCATCGCCACGGCGCACGTCGAGGATGCGCATCGCCTCGAGGGCCTTCACCGCCTCGCGCATCGATGAGCGCGAGAGGCCGAGCCGCTCGGAGAGCTCCTGCTCCGGGGGCAGCCGATCGCCAGGGCGCAGCTCGCCCTGCTGGATCATCTGCTTGATCTTGCTGATCGCATCGTCGGTGACTGCCACGACCCCAGCCTACGAAAGATCCGACGTCTGTGCTCGCGCGGGCCGTTCGCGGTTCGCCGACGCAACGGGCCCGCCGCGACAGTGCGCGACGGGCCCGCGCGGTGCGGCGTCAGACGGCCGTGTAGCCGCCGTCGGCGAGCATGTAGCTGCCCGTGACGAACGACGCGTCGTCCGAGAGCAGGAACGCGACGACCGCCGCGATCTCGTCCGCATCGCCCAGGCGGCCGAGCGCCTGCTTGGCGGCCATGGCGTCGCGCGTCTCCTGGTCGAGGTTGTCCTCGAGCAGCGGCGTGAGGACGTAGCCGGGGCCGACCGCGTTGATGCGCAGGCCCTCGGGCCCGTACTCCACCGCCGCGTTCTTCGTCAGGCCCACGACGCCGTGCTTGGTCGCAGTGTAGGCGCTGTTGTTCGGCGCCGCGACCATGCCGTGGATCGAAGCGATGTTCACGATCGCCGACTCCTTCGGCGCATCGAGCATCGCCGTGATCTGCTCGCGCATGCCGTACATGACGCCGTTGA
>DASSWM010000344.1:0-3508 GCA_035704865.1 Agrococcus sp. | reverse complement strand
GCCCGCGCAGCAGGCTCGCGTGCTCGGCGAGCGGCCGCACCTGCAGCTGCCCGATGCGGCTGGGGGCGATGAGCATCCAGCCGTCGTACTGCCGGCCGGTCGAGACGACGAGCTCGAGCTGGTGCGCCGAGATCCGAAGCTCGTCGAATCGGCGCAGCGTCGCCTCGCCCACGGGCCAGCCGGCGCGCGTGACGTCCTCGAGCCGCGTCGGCCGCAGATCGCCGGTGTGCGCGCGGTAGCGGTAGAGCGGGTGGCCGCGCACCTCGTCCGCGCAGGGCAGCTGCTCGGCGGCGGGGCGGAATCCCTGCCCGTGGATCCGCACGTTGGCGTCGGGCCGATCGCCCCGCACGCTCACGCGCGTGGCCATCTCGGTGTCGGTCGCCGAGAGCATCGCCTCGGCCAGCAGCGTGCGCGCAGCGCAGGCGTCCCGTTCGTTGAGGACGTCGGCCACCACATCCGTGATGCATCCGTGCATGCCGCGAAGCATAGGTCGGCCGTCGGCTGCGCGGTACGCAGGGTTCGCTGTGGATCGGGCACAGAGGCCCGCAGCGCGCCTCGCGGCGGCCGTCAGTGCAGCACGAGCTCGCGCAGGCTGATGGGCGTGCGGCCCGTGAGCAGCTCGACGTCGTGGCTCACGTGCGCGTGCTCGCCGCGCGCGATGGC
Organism: Agrococcus sp.; assembly: GCA_035704865.1. GTDB lineage: Bacteria > Actinomycetota > Actinomycetes > Actinomycetales > Microbacteriaceae > Agrococcus. The sequence continues at coordinate 2,845 of DASSWM010000344.1, read as the reverse complement.
CGTGTACGTCGTGATCCAGCCCTCGAGCTGCCAGTCGGGCGCGCCGAAGTGCGCGCGCGAGCGGCGGGCCTCCTCGAGCGTCTCGTCGACGTAGCGGATGCGTCGGCCCGTGGCCGCGCTCAGGGTCTCGGCGACCTCGGTGAACGAGAGCGCCTCCGGCCCGGTGATCTCGTACGTGCGGCCAGCGTGCGCCGCCGGGTCGCGCAGCACGGCGGCGGCCGAGCGGGCGACGTCGAGCTTGGCGACGGCGGCGATGCGGCCGTCGCCCGCGGGGCCGCGGATCGCGCCGCCGGCATCCGGCAGCAGCGCGAGGAAGTCGAGGTAGAAGCTGTCGCGCAGCATCGTCCAGGCCATGCCGCTCGCGCGGATCGCCTCCTCGGTCGCGAAGTGGTCGCGCGCGTAGCTGAACGTGGCATCGGCGGCCGCGCCCTGGAAGGAGGTGTAGACGACGTGCTCGACGCCCGCGTCGGCGGCCGCGCTCACGAACCCGAGCTGCTGCTGCAGCCAGCCCTCCTCCTCGCCCGCCGACACCATGAGCAGCGTCGTCACGCCCGCGAGCGCCGCGTGCGCCTGCGCGTCGGCGCTGTACGAGCTCTCCACCACGACCGCCTGCGGCAGGTGCGGCGCGCGCCCCGGGTCGCGCGCGAGCAGTCGCAGCGGCGTGCCGCCGCGCGCGAGCTCCTCGGCGGTCAGCCGGCCGATCGTTCCCGTCGCGCCGGTGATCGCGAGCGCAGGTGCATCGGTCATGCTGCTCTCTCCCTGTCGACTCGGCGCGGGCGCGGCGAGCCCAACGTACCGACGCTACGCGGTGCGATCGCTGAGCCCCTGGTCGGCACGGCCGATTCAGCGAACCCTGGGGCAGCGCTCAGGCGTCGGCCGCCCGCTCCGCGCGCGGGAAGCGCCGCGTGCACGATCGCGGCGCTCGAGCGCACGGGCCCGCGTCGGTAGGCTCGCCGCATGCGGCCGCCAACAGGACAGCAGTGCACCATCTCGCGCACGGTCGACGGCAGGCAGCTGCGCGCGACGATCACCGAGGTCGCCGCGGGGCTGCGCGAGCTGACCGTCGACGGCGTCGACCTCGTCGAGCCGTTCCCCGAGGACGGGCGCCCGGCCAAGGGGCAGGGCATCGTGCTCGCCCCGTGGGGCGGTCGCGTCGCCGGCGGCGACTGGCAGCACGAGGGCGAGCCGCAGCGGCTGCCCATCACCGAGCGCGACAAGGGCAACGCGATCCACGGCCTGCTGCGCTTCGCGCCCTACCGCGTGCTCGAGCACGACGCGTCGCGCGTGCTGCTGCAGGCGACCATCCACCCGCAGACCGGCTGGCCGTTCCTCATCGACACGACCGTCGAGTACGAGCTCACCGACGATGGGCTGCTCGTGACGCACGAGGCGACCAACGTCGGCACCGAGCGCGCCCCGTGGGCGTGCGGAGCGCATCCGTACCTCGCCGTCGGCGACACCCCGGCCGACCGGCTCACGCTCACGGTGCCGGCGGCGCGCGTGTTCAACGCCGAGCGCATGATCCCCACCGAGGAGACCCTCGTGGACGCGATGGATGCGTCGGCCCCCGACCTGCGCGCCGGCCGCCGCCTGACGGAGCTCGACATCGACCACAACTACGCCGGACTCGAGTTCGTCGGCGGGGTCGCCACAGCGTCGCTGCTCGACGACGAGGGTCGGGGAGCGGAGCTGTGGCAGGACTCCGCCTACCCGTACACCGTCGTCTTCACGCCGCGCGCCTTCCCCGCGGCGACGGGTGCGAAGCACGCGGTCGCGGTCGAGCCCATGAGCGCGCCCGCGAACGCCCTCAACTCGGGCATCGGGCTCGTGTGGCTCGAGCCGGGGGAGCGCTGGAGCGGCCACTGGGGGATCGACCCCATCGGCTTCTAGCAGCGTCGGCCCGCCGGCGTCGGAGCCGGCCCGCCGGGCACTGGAGCCTCCCGGGCGTCCGCCCTATCCTGCCCAGCATGGAGCGCATCTCCGACCGGCTCGTGTCGTGGGCGAGCATCCTCGACGAGCAGACGCTCGAGCAGGCCCGACTCGCATCGAGCATGCCGTTCATCCACCCGCACCTCGCGCTCATGCCCGACGCCCACCTCGGCCGCGGTGCGACGGTCGGATCGGTCATCCCGACGCTCGGCGCCATCATGCCCGCCGCCGTGGGCGTCGACATCGGCTGCGGCATGATCGCCGTGCGCACGCAGCTGCGGCGCGACGACCTGCTCGGGCCGGCCGGCGGCGAGCGGCACCTGTCGGTGCTGCGCGAGCGGATCGAGCGCAGCATCCCGCTGTCTGCCGGCAACGACAACCGCCGCGTGCTGCCGACCGCCGAGCCGCGCGTGGCCGAGCTCGAGCGGCTGGCCGAGCAGGGCGGCTTCGACCCGGCCGGCTACACGACGCACTGGCGGCTGCAGCTGGGCTCGCTCGGGAGCGGCAACCACTTCATCGAGATCTCGGTCGACGAGACGGATGCGGTGTGGATGTTCCTGCACTCCGGCTCGCGCGGGGTGGGCAACAGGATCGCCGGGCACCACATCGGCGTCGCGCAGCGGCTCGCGCAGCAGCGCGGCACGGCGCTGCCCGATCGCGACCTCGCATTCCTCGAGGAGGGCACGGCCGAGTTCGACCGCTACATCGTCGAGCTGCGCTGGGCGCAGCGGTTCGCGCTGCTCAACCGCGAGGAGATGATGGATCGCGTCGCGGCGGCGCTCAGCCGCTTCCTGCGCACGGACATCGACGAGCTCGAGCGCATCAACTGCCACCACAACTTCACCGAGGCGGAGACGCACTTCGGCGAGCGGGTGTGGGTCTCTCGCAAGGGCGCGATCATGGCCGATGCAAATCG
>DASSWM010000343.1:0-3098 GCA_035704865.1 Agrococcus sp. | reverse complement strand
GAGCGACGCCGACCGGGCGGCCGCTGCCTCCGAGGCGCGCACGGCGGACGCAGGCGCGTCCGACGACACCGCGACGCAGGCCGACGCATCCGCCACCAAGGGCGACGAGTCGGGCGAGCAGGACGGCGACCAGGGCCGAGGCCGGGGCCGCCAGGGCAAGGGCCAGCGCCAGCGCGGCCAGCAGTCGCAGGACGATGAGCGCGACGACCGGGGCCAGCAGGACCGCGGTCAGAGCGACCGCGGCCAGGACCAGGGCGACGACCAGGACCAGGACGACCAGCAGGGCCAGGGCGGCTCGCGCCGCCGCCGCAGCCGCGGCAAGGGCCAGAACGGCGACCAGCAGGACGGCGGCCAGCAGGGCGGCAAGCAGCGCGGCCAGCAGGGCCAGCAGGGCCAGGACGACTCCGACGACGACGAGGGCGGCTCGCGCCGCGGTCGCGGACGGGGCCGCGGCCAGAACGGCCAGGGCGGCAACCAGCAGGCCGAGCAGGACGGCACGTCGCGCCGCACGCGCGGCCGCGACCGCAGCCGCACGCGCGGCCAGGACGCCGAGCCCGAGATCCACGAGGACGACGTGCTGCTGCCCGTCGCCGGCATCCTCGACGTGCTCGACAACTACGCGTTCGTGCGCACGTCGGGCTACCTGCCCGGGCCGAACGACGTCTACGTCTCGCTCGCCCAGGTCAAGAAGCACGGCCTGCGCAAGGGCGACGCGGTCGTCGGCGCCATCAAGCAGCCGCGCGAGGGCGAGCAGCAGTCGAACCGCCAGAAGTACAACGCGCTCGTGCGCGTCGACTCGATCAACGGCCAGTCGGCCGAGGACTCGCTCACGCGCGTCGAGTTCTCGAAGCTCACGCCGCTCTACCCGCAGGAGCGCCTGCGGCTCGAGACGACGCCCAACAAGCTCTCGACCCGCGTCATCGACCTCGTCGCGCCGATCGGCAAGGGCCAGCGCGGCCTCATCGTCTCGCCGCCCAAGGCCGGCAAGACGCTCGTGATGCAGGCCATCGCGAACGCGATCGCCGAGAACAACCCCGAAGTGCACCTCATGATCGTGCTCGTCGACGAGCGCCCCGAGGAGGTCACCGACTTCCAGCGCACCGTCAAGGGCGAGGTCATCGCGTCGACCTTCGACCGGCCCGCCGAGGATCACACGATCGTCGCGGAGCTCGCGATCGAGCGCGCCAAGCGCCTGGTCGAGCTGGGCCACGACGTGGTCGTGCTGCTCGACGGCATCACGCGACTGGGCCGCGCCTACAACCTCTCCGCCCCGCCCTCGGGCCGCATCCTCTCGGGCGGCGTCGACTCGAGCGCGCTCTACCCGCCGAAGAAGTTCTTCGGCGCGGCGCGCAACATCGAGCACGGCGGCTCGCTCACGATCCTCGCGACGGCGCTCGTGGAGACCGGCTCGAAGATGGACGAGGTGATCTTCGAGGAGTTCAAGGGCACCGGCAACATGGAGCTCCGCCTCTCGCGCCACATGGCCGACAAGCGCATCTTCCCCGCGGTCGACGTCAACGCATCCGGCACGCGTCGTGAGGAGATGCTCATGGGCGTCGAGGAGACGAAGGTCATGTGGAAGCTGCGCAGGGCGCTCGCGGGCCTCGAGACGCAGCAGGCGCTCGAGCTCGTGCTCAAGCAGCTGAAGGAGACGCAGTCGAACGTCGAGTTCCTCATGAAGGTCTCGAAGTCGGTGCCCGGCCAGCACGACAAGGACTGACATGTTCGAGTCGGTCTCGGGGCTCCTCGCCGAGCACGCCGACCTCGAGCAGCAGCTCGCCGACCCGGCGCTGCACGCCGATGCCGTGCGTGCGCGCCGGGTGAACCGGCGCTACGCCGAGCTCAGCCAGGTGAAGGCCGCGCACGAGCGCTGGCAGGCGGCGGGGGAGGACCTCGCCGCCGCGCGCGAGCTCGCCCGCGAGGACGACGCGTTCGCCGAGGAGGTGCCCGCGCTCGAGCAGGCGGAGCACGACGCGGAGGAGCGGCTGCGCAGGCTGCTCATCCCGCGCGACCCCGACGACGGCCGCGACGTCATCATGGAGGTCAAGGGCGGCGAGGGCGGCGAGGAGTCGGCGCTGTTCGCGGCCGATCTGGTGCGCATGTACTCGCACTACGCCGCCAGCCGTGGCTGGAAGGTCGAGATGCTCGAGTCGACGCCCAGCGACATGGGCGGCTACAAGGACGTGCAGATCGCCATCAAGTCCTCCTCGAACGATCCCGCCGAGGGCGTGTGGGCCTCGCTGAAGTACGAGGGCGGCGTGCACCGCGTGCAGCGCGTGCCGGCGACCGAGTCGCAGGGCCGCATCCACACCTCCACGACCGGCGTGCTCGTCTTCCCCGAGGTGGATGCGCCGGACGAGATCCAGATCGACCAGAACGACCTGAAGATCGACGTGTACCGCTCCTCGGGCCCCGGCGGCCAGAGCGTCAACACGACCGACTCGGCGGTGCGCATCACGCACGTGCCGACCGGCATCACCGTGTCGATGCAGAACGAGAAGAGCCAGCTGCAGAACCGCGAGGCGGGCATGCGCGTGCTGCGCGCGCGGCTGCTCGCGCGCCAGCAGGAGGAGCTCGAGGCGGCCGCCTCCGACGCGCGCAAGTCGCAGATCCGGGGCATGGACCGCTCCGAGCGCATCCGCACCTACAACTTCCCCGAGAACCGCATCGCCGACCACCGCACCGGGTTCAAGGCCTACAACCTCGACACCGTCATGGACGGCGCGCTGCAGCCCGTCATCGACTCGTGCATCACCGCCGACGAAGAGGCGCGGCTGGCGGCCCTCGCGGGCGACGAGGGCTGAGGTCGATCGGGGCGGGATCCCCCGATCGCGGGTTCGCCTGTCGCACGACCGTGTATCAGTATTGTGATAGACCGTGCGTGTCATGGTTGTGTGACAGACACGGTGTGTCATGATATTGTGACACGTGTGATGACCACCGAACGGCAGCTGGGCGCGGCGATTCGACAGGCCCGCACCGAGGCGGGGCTCACGCAGTCCGAGCTCGCCGAGCTCGCTGGCGTCTCACGTGCCCTCGTCTCCGGCGTGGAGTCCGCCTCCCGGCCCGGCGCCGAGCTCCAGCGCGTGCTCGCGATC
>DASSWM010000342.1:0-5832 GCA_035704865.1 Agrococcus sp. | reverse complement strand
CGGGCCGGTGGAGCGGCCCGGTGACCCCACGCCCGCCCCGACGTAAGAGACGACGTGCTGCGAACCATCGGCAGACGCCTGCTGCTGCTGCTCCCGACCCTGTTCGGCCTGACCGTGCTGCTGTTCTTCTGGGTGCGCGCGCTGCCCGGCGGCCCCGCGGCCGCGCTGCTCGGCGAGCGCGCGACGCCCGAGGCGATCGAGCGGATCAACGAGGCCTACGGCTTCAACCGGCCGCTGCCCGAGCAGTACATCACCTGGCTCGGCAAGCTGCTGCAGGGTGACTTCGGCAACTCCATCGAGACCCGCAGGGGCGTGCTCGAGGAGTTCCTGAACCGCTTCCCCGCAACGCTCGAGCTCTCGGTGCTCGCCCTCATCTTCGCCGTCGGAGTCGGCATCCCGCTCGGCTACTGGGCCGCGCGGAACCACGGGAAGCTCTTCGACCACCTCTCGGTCGCCGGCAGCCTGCTGGGCATCACGATCCCCGTCTTCTTCCTCGCGTTCATGCTCAAGTACGTCTTCGCGGTGCAGCTGGGCTGGTTGCCCACGACCGGCAGGCAGGACCGCAGCATCGACGCCACGCATGCCACGGGGTTCTACATCCTGGACGGCTTCCTCACGGGCGAGCTCGACGCATCCTGGAACGCCTTCCTCCACCTGCTGCTGCCGGCACTCGCCCTCGCGACCATCCCGCTCGCGATCATCGTGCGCATCACGCGCGCGTCGGTGCTCGAGGTCGTGAACGCCGACTACGTGCGCACCGGTCGCGCGAAGGGCGTCTCGTCGCAGATCATCCGCAACCGGTTCGTGCTGCGGAACGCCATGCTGCCGGTCGTGACGACCATCGGCCTGCAGGCCGGTCTGCTGATCTCCGGCGCGGTGCTGACGGAGACCGTGTTCGCCTTCCCCGGCATCGGCGCGTTCCTCGCGAACGCGATCTTCGCGCGAGACTTCCCCGTGCTGCAGGGCTTCGTGCTCTTCATCGCGGTCGCCTACGCGCTCATCAACCTGCTCGTCGACATCTCCTACAGCTTCATCGACCCGAGAGTGAGGATCCAGTGAGCGCCGCCGACGTCCTGCCGACCGCCCCCGAGAGCGGCGACGCCGGAGCGCCGAGCCGCAGCGGCAGCTTCTGGGGCGACGTCTTCCGTCGCGTGCGCCGCAATCCCGCCGCCTGGGTCGGCGCGGTCGTGGTGCTGCTGTTCATCCTCGTCGCGGCGCTCGCCCCCGTGCTCGCACCCTACGCCGAGCTCGACACCCCCGGCCGCGAGCACCTGCGGCCGACGTCGCTGCCCGGCATCGGCGAGGTGCCGGAGTTCCCGCTCGGCATCGACCGCTTCGGCGGCGACGTGCTCTCGAAGCTCATCTGGGGCGCCCAGGCATCGCTGCTGATCGGCGTCATCTCCACCTTCTTCGGCCTGCTCGGCGGCATCGTGCTGGGCGCCCTCGCGGGCGCGTTCGGCGGATGGGTCGACAGCGTGATCATGCGGTTCGTCGACATCCTGCTGTCGGTCCCGCACCTGCTGCTGGCGGTCTCGATCGCCGCGATCCTCGGCCGCACGCCGCTCGCCATCATGATCGCCATCGGCGTCGCGCAGGTGCCGATCTTCGCGCGCCTGCTGCGTTCGTCGATGCTCGGCCAGCGCGAGTCGGACTACATCCTCGCCGCCCGCACGCTGGGCCTCGGCACCGGCCGCATCACGATGTCGCACCTGCTGCCGAACTCGGTCGGACCCGTGATCGTGCAGGCCACGCTCACGCTCGCGACGGCCGTCATCGACGCGGCGGCGCTGTCGTTCCTCGGGCTCGGCGGCGGCCGGCCGGAGACGGCCGAGTGGGGCCGCATGCTCACCTACGCGCAGGCGGAGCTCGCGATCGCGCCGTCGCTCGCGTTCCTGCCCGGCATCTGCATCATGATCACCGCGCTCGGCTTCACGCTGCTGGGCGAGGCGATGCGCGAGGCGATGGATCCCCGCACCCGCAAGCGCTGAGCGGTGGAGCTGAGGGCAGAGGCCCTTTCGGGCCTCTGCCGCGACCCCAGCTCCGGGGGCCGTCTCGGCCCCCGGTTCCTCGCGACAGCGAGCCGTCAGCTGGCGATCTGCAGCTCGTTGCCGGGGATCGACGCGAGCAGCGTGCGCGTGTACGGGTCGCGCGGGTTCGTGAAGATCTCCTCGCTCGTGGCCGCCTCGACGAGCCTGCCGTTCTGCATCACGGCGACGTAGTCGCTGATGAGGCGCACGACGGCGAGGTCGTGCGAGATGAAGAGGTAGCTGAGGCCGAGCTCCCGCTGCAGGTCGCCCAGCAGCCGCAGGATCTGATCCTGCACGAGCACGTCGAGCGCCGAGACAGGCTCGTCGCACACGATGACGTCGGGCTTGAGCGCGAGGGCGCGCGCGATCGCGACGCGCTGGCGCTGGCCACCGGAGAGCTCCGACGGGTAGCGACGCGCCATCTCGCCAGGAAGCGCCACCTGGTCGAGCAGCTCCCGCACGCGCTTGTGGCGCTCGAGCTTCGAGCCCTTGCGGTAGAAGGCGAGCGGCTCCTCGATGATCTTCTCGATCGTGAACATGGGGTTGAGCGACGAGTACGGGTCCTGGAACACCGGCTGCACGCGCTGGCGGAACTCGCGCTGCTCCTCGCGGGAGAGCGCGAAGACGTCCTTGCCCTCGAAGCGCACCGTGCCGCTCGTCGGCTCGATCGCCTTCAGCAGCATGCGCGCCGTGGTCGTCTTGCCCGAGCCCGACTCGCCCACGATCGAGACGGTCGTGCCGCGCGGCACCGAGAGCGTCACGTCGTCGACCGCCCGGAACGGCTCCTGCCGCCCGCGCACGTTGAACTCCTTGGTGACGCCCTCGAACTCGACGATCGCGTCGGTCGCCGTGGACGCATCCGCCCCCTCGGTCTTGCCGATGAAGTCCTCCGGGCGCAGCCGTGCCATCGCGACCGACGGCGCCGCCTTGACGAGCGACTGCGTGTAGGGGTGCTGCGGGTGCTCGAGGATCTGCTTGGCCGGACCCTGCTCGACGACGCGGCCGCGGTGCATGACGACGACCCGCTTGGCGCGCTCGGCGGCGAGGCCCAGGTCGTGCGTGATGAGCAGCACCGAGGTGCCGAGCTCGCGCGTCATCTCGTCGAGCTGGTCGAGGATCGTGCGCTGCACCGTGACGTCGAGCGCGCTCGTGGGCTCGTCGGCGATCAGCAGGTCGGGGCGGCACGCGAGGCCGATCGCGATGAGCGCGCGCTGCCGCATGCCGCCGGAGAACTCGTGCGGGTACTGCTTGGCGCGCTCGGCCGCGTCGGGCAGGCCCGCGGCCCCGAGCGTCTCGACCACCTTGGCGTCGACGTCCTTGCGCGTCGCGAGGCCGTGCGCGAGCAGCGTCTCGGCGACCTGCGTGCCGATCTTCGCGACCGGGTTGAGGTTCGACATCGGATCCTGCGGCACGAGGCCGATGCGGCGGCCGCGCACGCTGCGCATCTTCGCCTCGCTCGCGCCCACGAGCTCCTCGCCGTCGAGGCGGATGCTGCCGGCGGTGACGCCGCCGTTGCCGGCCAGCAGGCCGATGACGGCCATCGCGGTCGTGGACTTGCCGGAGCCCGACTCGCCGACGATCGCGAGCGTCTCGCCCCGCTCGAGGGTCAGGCTCGCCTCGTGCACGGCGGTGACCGGCCCGTCCTGGGTCGTGAACTCCACCTTGAGTCCGGAGACCTCCAGCAGCGGCTTCTTCGCGTCGCTCATGCGACCATCCTGCACTGCCGAGCGCGAGTTCGCCGACTCAGCGCACCTTCAGCACGAGCTTGCCCCGCACGTGGCCCCGCTGCAGCTCGGCGAACGCGTCGCGCACCTGGGCGAGTGGGTAGGCCTTCTGCACCTCGACGCGCACGTCGCCGGCGTCGATGAGGCGGCCGATGATGCCGAGGTTCGAGCCGTCCGACTCGACCTTCACCGAGGAGGCGCGCAGGCCCCGCTCTGCGGCGACGGATGCGTAGTCGGGCCAGGAGCCGGTGGGCACGTTGAGGTAGAGGCCGCCGTGCTTGAGCACGTCGAGCGAGCGCGTGCCGGTGTCGTCGGAGACGTTGCCGATCAGGTCGACGACCACGTCGACCTTCTGCAGCGCGTCCTCGAAGCGCTGCTGCGTGTAGTCGATCACCTCGTCGGCGCCGAGCGAGCGGACGAAGTCGACGTTGCGGGTCGAGACGGTCGTCGCGACCTGCGCGCCGAAGTACTTCGCGAACTGCACGGCGAAGTGGCCCACGCCGCCGGCGCCCGCGTGGATGAGGATGCGCTGGCCCGCGCGCGCCTTCGCGACCCGCACCACCGCATCCCACGCCGTGAGCGCCGCGCACGGCACCGCCGCGGCCTCCTCGAAGCTGAGCGACTCGGGCTTGGGCGCGAGCGCGAGGCTCGGCACGATCGCCTGCTCGGCGTACGAGCCGCGCGTGCGCCAGTGGTTGACGATCCCGTAGACGGCGTCGCCCGGCTGCAGGTCGTGCGCCTCGTAGGGCCCCTCGGCGATGACGCCCGCGACGTCGCCGCCCGGGATCCACGGCAGCAGCGGCTCGACAGCCTTCGCCGCGCCCTTGCCGATCACCGTCTTGTAGTCGATCGGGTTCATGCCTGCGGCATGCACATCGACGAGCACCTCGGTGCCGAGCTTGAGGGGCGACTCGATCTCGCCGATCTCGACCGTGTCGGTCGGGCCGAACTCCTGCACCAGCACTGCTCGCATCGCACTTCCTCCCGGGTAAGCCTCGACGCTAGCGCACGCGCATGACGGGAGGATGTCCGGATGACGACGTGTGACGTGCGGGTCGCGCGGCTACAGTGCTCGTGTGCTCCTGCGCTCCCGCACCGTCGACGCCGCCGTCGCCTGGCTCGCCGCCGCGTGCCTCGTCGCGGGCGCGATCGTGATCGGGCAGGCGCGCGCGGCGCTCGGCCGCTACCTCTACATCTCCGAGCTCGGCGCGCTCACGATGCCGACGGCGGAGCAGTTCCAGGTGGGCTTCGTGCTGGTGGTCGCCGGCATCCTGCTGGTCGCGGTCGTCGTGCGCGACGTGCGCACGCCGCTGCCGCTGCTGCGGCGCTGGGCGCCCTCGGCGGCGCTCGTCGCCGCGGCCGCGCTGTTCCTGCTCGCCGCCGCCGTGCCGTGCTCGGCCGGCTGCCCGTCGCTGCTGACCGCCGAGGCGCAGTGGCGCGACTGGGTGCACATCGTCGCCGCGGTGCTCGCGTTCGCGGCCGGCTGCGTCGCGATGCTGCAGTTCGCAACGGCGCGCGACCGCTGGGTCGCGCGGCTGTCGATCGCCGGCGGCCTCGCGGTCGGCATCATCGCCGCGACCGGCGGCATCATCTCGCTCGCGCGCGGCAACACCGACATCGGCTCGACCCTCGAGTACGTCGCCGCGGGCATCGGCGTCGCCTGGATGCTCGCGATGGTCGTCGTGCACTCGCTGCCGCACGCGGCGGCGGCCGGCGCGGCACCGCAGGCGGCGGATGCGTCGGCTCGGCACGGCATGCGGGTGCCGGCCGACGTGGCGATCGACTGACGCTCGCTGATCCAGCGGCACGCGGACCACGCCCGCGCGGCTGCGCAGGACGAGCGCACGCGGACGCGGTCCGCGCGCCTCACGCGACCGGTCTCAGCGGATGCCCACCAGGAAGCTGCCCAGCTGCTGCCGGAACCACGCGAACATCGCCGCCTCGCCGTCGTCGCGCGCGGGGGAGACGAGCATCGGGCAGCCGAGCTCGTCGCGCCACGCCTCCGCCACGTGCAGCGGGTGCAGCGGGTCGCGCCGGCTCGCCAGCACGACCGTCGGCGCGGCGATGCGCAGCTCGCCCGG
>DASSWM010000341.1:0-6960 GCA_035704865.1 Agrococcus sp. | reverse complement strand
CGTCGATGTGCAGCATGGAACGCCCCTCTCGGCGGGCGCTGCCGGGCGGCGCGCCCCGTCACCGACACCGTAGCCTCGAAGCATGACGAACACGTCGGCGACCACCAAGGTGCTCGCTCCCGTGGGCGGCTCGGGGCGCGGCCGCGGGCAGTCCCGCGGCGGGCGCGGAGGGCATCGACCGACGCGCCGCCGCCGCATCGATCGCGTGGTCTCGCTCGATGCCGCGCGCGGCCTGCTCGTGCTCGCGACGGTCTTCTGGCTCGCCGCCCCCCGGCGCCCGTTCCCGGCCTCCGAGCCGTGGGGCCCTGTCGGCCTCGACGCCTTCGCGCTGCCCGCGTTCGCCGTCATCCTCGGCTGCTCGGCGGCCATGGCGCAGCACCGCGGCTGGACGAGCGGCGGCCGCATCGCCCGGCGCACGATCATCCTGCTGCTGCTCGGCCTGCTCGTCGCGGCCGGTGCGGCGCTCGTGGCGGGAGCCGCCTCGGGCGTCGCGGTCGATCCCGAGGCCGGCACGCTCGGCGGCCTCGAGCGCATCCGCATCGCCGGCCCGCTCCTGCAGCTCGCCGTCGCGTCGGCGGCGCTCGGCATCCTGAGCCTGCTCGCGCGCACGTGGCCCGGCTGGGCGTTCGCGGTCGCGGTGGCGACCGGCGTCGGCGCGGGCGCGCTGTGGCTCGCGACGGGGCTGTGCGGCGAGCTGAGCGACCGCTGCAGCCCGGCCACGCTCATCGTGACGGGCGTGGCGGATGCGGCGGGCACGACCGCAGACCCGCTCATCACCGCGGGGGTCACGACCGTCATCGCCGGGCTCGGCCTCGCGCTGCCCGCGGCAGCCGGCGCCGCGCTCGTGCACGCGTTCCTGCGGGCGCGCTCCGTCACCTCGCACCAGCGCGGGCGCGTCGTCGGCTACGGGCTCATGGCCGTGCTGCTGTTCGCGATCCTCGGCGTCCTCGCCTACTTCACGCCCACCGTGTGGGGCCAGCAGCCGCTCGAGCCCGCGACCGCGCTCTGGACGCCGCCGCTCACGCTCGCGGTCGCGTCGCTCGCCGCGCTGCTGGCGACGGCGATGCACCCCTCCATCGACACCGACCTGCGCGGCGGCACGTCGGCGCTGGGCGCCTTCGCGCAGCCGTTCGCGGCCGTGGGCCGCATCAGCCTGCTCGCGGTCGGCACGACGCTGGTCGCGCGCACGCTGCTCGAGGCGATGGCGCCGAACCCCGTCGCGGCCTTCGCAGCGCTCGGCGACATCCCGTCGATCGCGCTGGGGCTCGTCGTCGTCGCGCTGTGGCTCGCGCTCGCCCTCTGGGCCGACCGCGGCGGCCGGCGCCTGCGCCCCTGAGCCTCGCGCGCATCCGCTCCTCCGGTCGCGGCAGGGCGCGGCCGCTCGGCCCGTCGCGGCCTCTCCGGGATCGCGGCAGGGCGCGCCCGCTCGGGACGCCGCCGCCGTTCCGGATCGCGAGCAGGACGCGCCCGCCCGGCCCGCCGCCGCGCGCACCGGGCACAATGGGGGCCATGGCCGTGCGCACCCCCGACCCCAACCCTGGCTGGCTCAGCGACGACGAGCTGCAGCAGGCGCGCGAGCGGCTGCCGATCCTCTACGTCGAGGCGATCCCGGTGCGGCTCGACGGGCTCGGCCAGGTGACCGAGGTCGGGCTGCTGCTGCGCATGAACGCGCAGAGCGAGATGACCCGCACGATCGTGTCGGGCCGCGTCATGCGCGGCGAGCGCGTGCGCGACGCGCTCTACCGCCATCTCGAGAAGGACCTCGGCCCGATGGCGTTCCCGCAGCTGCCGGCGAGCCCGCAGCCGTTCCACGTCGCCGAGTACTTCCCGCTGCCGGGCGACGGCATCTTCTCCGACGACCGCCAGCACGCCGTCTCGCTCTGCTACATCGTGCCCGTCACGGGCAGCTGCGAGCCGCGCCAGGACGCGCTCGAGCTCACGTGGCTGAGCCCCGAGGCGGCGGCCTCCGAGCTCGTCGCCGCCGAGATGGAGGGCGGCCGCGGCTCGCTCGTGCGCGCGGCGCTCGCGCACCTGGGTGCGCTGCGCTGAGCAGGCGCATGTGGCGGATGCGCTCAGTCGCGCTCCGTAGGCTGGTGGCATGAGTGCGCACTATCAGGTGACCCTCGAGTGGGGTGCCGCAGCCATGCGGGTGGCGACCGCCGACGTCGTGGTGCTGGCCGACGCCGACCGCGGCCAGGAGACGGCCGAGCTGCGAGAGCTCGCCCCGCGCACGTCCGTGCTGCTGGAGGCGACCCTCGAGAGCGCCGCCGCCGTCGCCCGCGCCGCGCTCGACGAGCAGGAGCGCCGCGGCGACCGCGTCTCGATCGCCATCGTCGCGGCGGGGGAGCGCTGGGCCGACGGCTCGCTGCGGCCCACCGCGACCGACCTGCTCGTCGCCGGCCGCGTCGTCGACGAGCTCGCGGCGCTCGGCATCGACTTCCACAGCCCCGCGTGCGCCGCCGCGTGCGCCGCGTCGGTCGCGCTGCGAGGCGCGACGAAGACCCTCATCGCCGCCGAGGCCGCAGCGGCCCGCGCGGCCGAGCCGGCACCCGCGGGCGCATCCGCGCCCGACGCGCGCCACGCATCCGCCACCCAGACAGGAGCAGCACGATGACCTGGACCGCCGACCCCGCCCGCTACGACTCGATGCAGTACCGCCGCGCGGGCGCATCGGGCCTCAAGCTGCCCGCGCTCACGCTCGGCCTGTGGCACAACTTCGGCGACGACGTGCCGCTCGAGCGCCAGCGCGACCTCATCACGACCGCGTTCGACCGCGGCATCACGCACTTCGACCTCGCCAACAACTACGGCCCGCCCTTCGGCGCGAGCGAGCGGAACTTCGGCCGCATCGCCAACACCGACCTGGCAGCGCACCGCGACGAGATCCTCGTCACGACGAAGGCGGGGTGGGACATGTGGCCCGGCCCGTACGGCGACCTGGGGTCGCGCAAGTACCTCCTGGCGAGCCTCGATCAGAGCCTCGCGCGCATGGGGCTCGACTACGTCGACGTCTTCTACTCCCACCGCCTCGACCCGGACACGCCGCTCGAGGAGACCATGGCGGCCCTCGACCACATCGTGCGCACGGGCCGCGCGCTCTACGTCGGCGTCTCGAGCTACGCGGCCGAGGAGACCCGCCGCGCGCACGAGATCCTCGCCGCGCTCGGCACGCCGCTGACGATCCACCAGCCGTCGTACTCGATGCTCAACCGCTGGATCGAGACGGATGGCCTGCTCGAGACCGCGGGCGAGCTCGGCATCGGGGTCATCGGGTTCACGGCGCTCGCGCAGGGCCTGCTGACGGGCAAGTACCTCGACGGCGTGCCCGCCGACTCGCGCGCGGGACGCGGCGGCGAGCGCAAGCCGCTCGACCCGAACGTCTCGGCCGAGGCGGCCGAGCGCATCCGCGGCCTCGCCGCCATCGCCGAGCAGCGCGGCCAGTCGCTCGCGCAGCTCGCGCTCGCGTGGGCGCTGCGCGACGAGCGCATGACGTCGCTCACGATCGGCGCCTCGCGCGTCGAGCAGCTCGAGCAGAACCTCGGCGCCCTCAGCGCCCCGCCGCTCACCGACGACGAGCTCGCCGCGATCGACGAGCTCGCGCAGGACGAGCCGGGCGTCGACCTGTGGGCGGCGGCGCGCGACTCGCGCGGGTAGCCGACCGGCTGCCGCGGGCGCGTCGCGCCCGCGGTCGTCGCCGCGCGGTGGCTGCCGCGCGCCGCCGGCCGCAGGACACGCGGCTGTCGCGCGTGGGCGGCCGGGTCTAGCGTGTGCCGCGTGACCGCGACCATCAAGACGCACGGGGAGCGCACGTTCCTGCACGTCCTCGTCAACACGGCGCTCGCCAACATCACGACGAGCTTCCTGTGGTTCGCCCTGACGTTCTGGGTCTACCTCGAGACCCGCTCGGTGCTCGCCACCGGCGTCATCGGCGGCGCCTACATGCTGTTCATCGCCTTCAGCAGCATCCTGTTCGGCTCCATCGTCGACCACCACCGCAAGCTGCGCGTCATGCTGCTGTCGGGCACCATCACGCTCATCGCCTTCGCTGCCGCGGGCGCGTTCTACCTGCTGCTGCCCGAGCCCGTGCTGCTCGACCTGGGCGCTCCCTGGTTCTGGGTCTTCGCCGTCATCATCCTCGCCGGCGCGATCGTCGAGCACATGCGCAACATCGCGCTCTCGACGACGGTCACGCTGCTCGTGCCCGACGAGCGGCACGCGAACGCCAACGGGCTCGTCGGCACCGTGCAGGGCGTCGCGTTCATCATCACGAGCGTGTTCTCCGGCCTCGCGATCGGGATGCTCGGCATGGGCTGGACGATCGCGATCGCCATCGGCCTCACCGCGCTCGCGCTCGCGCACCTGCTGACGCTGCGCATCCCCGAGGACGTCGTCGCCATCGATCCCGACGACACGAGCCGTGGCATCGATCTGCGCGGCTCGATCCGCGCCGTCCTCGCGGTCGGCGGCCTGTTCGCGCTCATCATCTTCTCGACGTTCAACAACCTCATCGGCGGCGTCTACATGGCGCTCATGGATCCCTACGGCCTCGAGATGTTCACGGTCGAGATGTGGGGCGTCGTGTTCGGCGTCGCCTCGACCGGCTTCATCATCGGCGGGCTCGCGATCGCGAAGCTCGGGCTCGGCCGACGGCCGATCCGCACGCTGCTGATCGTCGTGATGATCATGGGCGCGCTCGGCGCGCTGTTCACGATCCGCGAGTGGTGGCCGCTCTACGTCGTGGGCATCTGGCTCTACATGTGCCTCATCCCTGCCGCCGAGGCCGCCGAGCAGACCATCATCCAGCGGGTCGTGCCGCTCGGGCGGCAGGGCAGGGTCTTCGGCTTCGCGATGGCGTTCGAATCCGCCGCTGCGCCCATCACGGCCTTCCTCATCGCGCCGATCGCCGAGTTCTGGATCCTCCCGTGGGCCCGCTCCGACGAGGGCGGCCGCGCCCTCGAGCCGCTGCTGGGCACGGGCGCAGCCCGCGGCATGGCGCTCGTGTTCCTCATCGCCGGCATCGTGATGGTGATCGCGGCGGCGCTCGCGTTCCTCACGCGGTCGTACCGGCGCATCAGCGACTCCTACGACGCGTCGGCGCCGCGGCCGGCCGCCGGCGAGGCGAGCCCGACGACCGCGGCGGCGAGATCGGGCATGACGGATGCGTCGGCCGCGGCCGCGCAGGATCAGTCGCCGATGGGCTCGGTGAGCGAGGGCGGCAGCGCCGGCGGGCCGTCCGCGACCGGCCCCAGGTAGGCCGCGCGCACGAGGTCGGGGGAGCCGACCGCCGTGGCATCGGTGACCGGCTCGGGCGCGGTGTCGGCGACGAACCGCTCGAGTCGGCGCCAGCCGAGCACGGCGACGGGCGGCTGCTCGCCGCGCAGGCACGCGCGGATCGCGTCGAGCGGCAGCGGCCGGTCGCTCGCGAGCAGCACGACGTTGCTGAAGCGCGCGCCCGCGAGCGTCGACCCGGTCGAGACGAGCCCCACGTGCGCGAACGCCGCGCGCACCGTCGCGAGCTGCTGCCGGAGGAAGCGCAGCGGCGGCCCGTCGACGGTGTTCACGACGAGCATGCCGCCCGGCTGCAGGGCGGCGCGCGCGGCGCGGTAGAACTCGAGCGACGTGAACGCGGGCGGCACGCGCCCGCCGCCGAACACATCCGTCGTCACGAGCGTCACCGGCTCCGCGACCCGCTCGAGCGCCGCGCGGCCGTCGCCCACGACGAGGTCGATGCCGTCGGGCAGCGGCGCGGCCTCGGCGATGAGCTCGACGAGCGCCGGCTCGAGCTCGACGACGCGCTGCGTCAGCCGCGGCAGCCGGTGCCGCAGCAGCCGCGGCAGCGTCACGGCGCCGCCGCCCAGGTGCAGCGCGGTCAGGCCGTCGCCGGCCTGCGCACTGGCGCGGCCGTCCGTCCGCGCGCTGCCGTCGCCGGCCTGCGCACTGGCGCTGCCGTCCGTGTGCGCGCTGCCGTCGCCGGCCTGCGCGCCAGTGGCGTCGGTGCGCGTGCCCGGACCAGACGCGCGGTCCTGATCGCCCTCGAGCGCGGCGAGCGCCGCCGCGAGCACCCAGCGAGCGGACGCGTGCTGCGGCGGGGCGTCCGGATCGCCGATGTGCGACTGCACGATGCCGTCGATCACGAGCGCCAGGCCGTGCGCGTCGCGCTCGAGCCTCGCCTCGTGGCCGCCCGGCAGCGTGCGCCTCATGCCGCCTGTGCCCGCCGCTGCCAGCGCACCTCGACCAGGCGTCGCGCCGAGCGCGTGCAGGGCTTGCACGCGTAGCGGCCGCGCGGGGCGCGGAAGCGCACGTGCTCGTGGCCGCCGGGGCACGAGCCGATCCAGCCGGCGCGCTCCGCGGCGATCTCGCCCTGGTGCGTTCGCCCGCCGACGTAGCCGATCTCCCGCGCGGTGCGCCGCCAGACCGGGCCGTGGCCCGCGCGCGGCCCCACCATGGCGTGCGCGACCTCGTGCAGCAGGATCTGGTGCACCTCGTCGTCGTCCCAGCGGGCGGCCAGGTGCTTCGAGACGGTGATGCGCCGCGTCGTGTAGTTGGTCAGGCCGGCGCGCTTCGCCGCGCGGTCGAAGCCGAACGCCCACGAGTCGTCGAGGTGCAGCCGGATGAGCGCCTCCGCCCACACCCGCACCCGCTCGAGATCAGCCATCGCCCGCCCCTCCTGCCTCGACCATCGATGTCAGAGCATGCCAGCGGAGGGCGACACGCCACGAACCGGCGCCGCGCGGCTGTGGAGAAGCCGCCCGCGCGATCGCCTCAGCGACCGCCCCAGATGGGGTGCGTGGCGCGCGGCACGTCCTGCTCGGCGCGCAGCGCCTCGGTCTGCGCGCGGTCCATCGCCACCATGAGCGCGATCTCCGCCGCCTCGAGCTGCTCCGCGGGCAGCTCGGCCTCGCGGCACAGCTCGACCGCGACCGTGAAGTCGACGCACGCCTCGTGCCACTGCCCGAGCGC
>DASSWM010000340.1:0-3249 GCA_035704865.1 Agrococcus sp. | reverse complement strand
GCACCGCACCGCACTGTGCGCACCGCAAGGCGCGCTCACCGCACCGCACTGTGCGCACCGCATGACGCGCACCGCGCAGCACTGCGCGCATCGCACCGCGTGCACCGCGTCGCATCGTCCGCGCCGCATCGCACCGCACCGCGTGCACCGCGTCGCGTGCACCGCGCCGCATCGTGTGCACCGCGCGCACCGCATCGCGTGCATCGCATCGCACTGCAGGCATATCGCGTGCACCGCACCGCGTGGTCCGCGTCGCGTCGCATGCCCGCATGCATCTCGCGCGCACCCCGCGGTCAGCGCTGCACCGCACGGCTCCGGCCGCGCACCGCAGCCAGCCCGTTCCGCTCCGCCCGCCCGCACATCCGTTCCCGATCCCGGAGGCCCATGGCTCTCATCGTCCAGAAGTACGGCGGCTCGTCGCTCGCAGACTCCGAGCGGCTCCGCATGGTCGCACGCCGCATCGTGCGCGCTCGCGAGCGCGGTGACGACGTCGCGATCGTCGTCTCGGCGATGGGTGACACGACCGACGACCTGCTCGCGCTCGCGCACGGCGTGACGTCGCGGCCCGTCGCCCGCGAGCTCGACAAGCTGCTCACCTCCGGCGAGCGCATCGCGGCATCGCTGCTGGCGATGGCGCTGCAGGAGCTCGGCCACGACGCCGCCTCCTTCACGGGCGTGCAGGCGGGACTGCGCACCGACCAGGAGTTCGGCGCCGCCCGCATCCTCGACGTGCAGCCGACGAAGATCGCCGATGCCATCGCGGCGGGCGTCATCCCGATCGTCGCGGGCTTCCAGGGCGGCGCCGCCGACGACGACGTCACGACGCTCGGCCGCGGCGGCTCCGACACCACCGCCGTCGCGCTCGCAGCCGCGCTGCACGCCGACGTGTGCGAGATCTGCACCGACGTCGACGGCCTCTACACCGCCGACCCCAGGGTCGTGCCGCAGGCCACCCGGCTGCCGCGGCTCTCGACCGAGGAGGCGCTCGAGCTCACCGCGCACGGCGCCAAGGTGCTGCACCACCGCTCGGTGAAGATCGCCCGGCGGCACGGCGTCGCGCTGCACGTGCGCTCGAGCTTCGAGGACGGCGCCGGCACCTGGATCGCGGATCACCCCATCCCCGCCGCACACCTCTCCCACCCATCCACCGCAACCCCCGAGGAGCACACCGTGGAGCAGCCCGTCATCAGCGGCGTCACGCACACCGACGACCAGTCCATGCTGACCGTGGTCGGCGTGCCCGACGTGCCCGGCACCGCCGCGGCGATCTTCGCCGTCATCACGAGCGCCGTCGCGACCGTCGACATGGTCGGCCAGACGCACACGTCGGCAGACACCGGCCTCATCGACTTCTCGTTCGCGCTGCCGATGGAGGATGCCGCGCGCGCCGCCGAGGCGCTGCGGCGCGAGCAGCTGCGTCTCGGGTTCTCGACCCTCACCCTCACCGACGACGTCGGCAAGGTGTCGGTCGTCGGCGACGGCATGCGCTCGACCCCGCAGGTCTCTGCGCAGCTGTTCGAGGCGCTCAGCGCCGAGGGCATCACGGTGCACCTCATCGCGCAGAGCGAGATCCGGCTGTCGGTCGTCGTGCCGCTCGAGCAGCTCGAGCACGCGACGCGCGTGCTCCACGGCGCCTTCGGCCTCGACGCGCCCGAGCTCGCCGTCGTGCACGGGGGTGCTGCCGCATGATCGCGACGCTCACGCTCCGGCCGCCGCGCCTCGACGAGGGCGCCGCCATGTGGTCGCTCGCGCGCGACAGCCAGCGGCTCGACCTCAACACGCCGTACGCCTACATGCTGTGGGCGCGCGACTTCCACGCCACGACGCTCGTGGCCGACGTCGACGACGAGATCGTCGGCTTCGTCACCGGCTTCTGGCGGCCGGAGGAGGCGGGCACGCTCATGGTCTGGCAGATCGCCGTCGCCGAGGAGCACCGCGGCCACGGCATCGCCGGGCGCATGCTCGACGCGCTCGTCGAGCAGACCGGCGCGACCACGCTCGAGACCACCATCACGCGCGCCAACGAGGCGTCGGTGCGGCTGTTCGCCGCCTTCGCCGAGCGCTTCGGCGCGCAGCACACCGTGCGGGATCTGTTCGACGAGGAGCACTTCCCCGAGGACGACCAGTGGCAGGCGGAGCTGCTGCACCGCATCACGCCGCTGCAGCACGGCTCGGCCGAGCCGACCGCTCGCACCACCGACATCGAGGAGGACGCGATCCGATGAGCACCGCTCCCACGACCCACACCGACCGCACCGACGGGCCGGCCGCGGCCGACGCCGCAACGAGCGGCACGAGCGCCTTCGAGCGGCGCGAGTCCGCCGTGCGCTCCTACGCCCGCTCCTGGCCCGCGGTCTTCGCGACCGCCTCGGGCGCCGAGCAGGTCACCGAGGACGGCCGGGCCTACCTCGACTTCTTCGCCGGCGCCGGCGCGCTCAACTACGGGCACAACCATCCGGTGCTGCAGCGCGCCGCGATCGACTACCTCTCCAGCGGCGCCGTCGTGCACTCGCTCGACATGCACACGCCGGCCAAGCGCGCGTTCATCGAGGCGTTCGAGCAGCGCATCCTCGAGCCGCGCGGCCTCGACCACCGGCTGCTCTTCCCCGGTCCGACCGGCACGAACGCCGTCGAGGCGGCGCTGAAGACCGCGCGCATCGCGACCGGCCGGCAGACGATCGTGTCGTTCACGAACGCGTTCCACGGCATGACGCTCGGCGCGCTCGCCGTCACGGGCAACAGCAAGAAGCGCGCCGCCGCAGGCGTGCCGCTGCCGTTCTCGGTCACGGCGCCCTACGACGGCGAGGGCCTCGACGCGATCGCGTGGCTCGAGCGCGCCTGGTCCGACAGCGGCTCCGGCATCGACCTGCCAGCGGGCGTCATCGTCGAGATGGTGCAGGGCGAGGGCGGCCTGCGCGCCGCGAGCCCCGAGTGGCTGCGCGCGCTTCGGCGTCGTCCTCATCGCCGATGAGGTGCAGTCCGGCTGCGGCCGCACGGGCACGTTCTTCGCGTTCGAGGAGGCGGGCATCGTGCCCGACATCATCTGCCTGTCGAAGTCGCTCTCCGGGCTCGGCATGCCGATGGCGCTCACGCTGCTGCGGCCCGACCTGGATGTCTGGCAGCCCGGCGCCCACAACGGCACGTTCCGCGGCTTCGCGCCGGCGTTCGCGACCGCGACCGCCGCGCTCGAGACGTTCTGGGGCGACGACGCGTTCGCGGAGGCCGTGCAGGCCAAGGCGGCGCTGCTCG
>DASSWM010000339.1:0-2899 GCA_035704865.1 Agrococcus sp. | reverse complement strand
TACGGCATCGCGTGGGGCGCGCTGGGGGCCGGCCGCGACGCGCTCGAGACCGCGCTCGCCTACGCGCAGGAGCGCGAGGTGTTCGGGCGGCCGCTCGCCTCGATGCAGCTCACGCAGGCGCGGCTGGCCGAGATGGCGCTGTCGCTGCAGCAGGCGCAGCTGCTGGCGCTGCACCTGGGCCGCCGCAAGGACGCCGGGCAGCTGCGCCCGCACGAGATCTCGATGGGCAAGCTCGCCTCGTGCCGCACCGCGATCGACATCTGCCGCGAGGCGCGCGCCATCCTGGGCGGCAACGGCGTCTCGCTCGAGCACTCCCCCATGCGGCATGCCGCCAACCTCGAGAGCGTGCGCACCTACGAGGGCACCGACGAGGTGCACACGCTCGTGATCGGGCAGGCGCTGACCGGGATCAGCGCGTTCCGCGGCTGAGCGGGCACCTCGATGCTCGAGCAGTGGGAAGCGCGTATCGAGCGCGCAACGGCTCGTCGTCTCGATGCGCGGCCTGCGGCCGCTGCTCGACGAGCGTCAGCGCAGCAGCTGCTCGAGCACGCGCACGACGCCGTGCTCGAGGTGCGACGGCGCGCGGAAGCGGGCGGCCGCGAGCACCTCGGGGTGCGCGTTCGCCATCGCGAACGACCAGTCGGCGTCGGCGAGCATGCCCAGGTCGTTGAGGTAGTCGCCGAAGACCATCGTCTGCGCGGGGCTCACGCCCAGCTCGCGCTGCAGCGCCTCGACGCCCAGCCGCTTGTCGACGCTCTCGTGGATCACATCGGCCCAGTGCGGGGAGCCGATCACCATGCGGTGCCCCGCGGGCACCGGGTCGATCCAGCGGGCCGCGGCGCTCGAGTCGACGGTCCCCCACAGCGCCAGCTTCAGCACGTCGTCGGTGTGCTCGAGCAGGTCGTCGACCGACTCGAACGCCACGTGGTACCTCTGCGCCTGGGCGACGAACGCCGGGTCGCGCGACTCGATCGATGCGACGTCGCGGCGGCTCGCCACGAGCTCCAGCTCGCCCTCCGACTCCCGCACCCGGTGCACGATCTGCCGCACCGCATCCGGCTCGATCGTCGTCGTGCCGATCACCTCGCCGCCGTGGGTCACGATCGCGCCGTTCTCGGCGATGCACGAGAGCGTGCCGGTGTGCGCGAACAGGTGCTCGAGCGTCGCCAGCTGCCGCCCGCTCGCGGGCGCGAAGGCGATGCCGGCCGCCTGCATGCGCTCGAGCAGCGGCCAGAACGCGTCGGGGATGCGGCCGTCGCCGTCGAGCAGCGTTCCGTCCATGTCGCACACCACCAGCCGGATGTCGTGGGCGGCCGGGAGGTCGGGCGTCCTCTCGGCGGCAGCGGGGGCGATGGCGGTCTCCATGCCTCCATCGTGGCAGGATCGGCGCCGGACGGTCGCGAGGTCCATACTCGAGCCATGGGGCTGCTGGGAATCGTGATGCGCGTGGGAGGAACGCTGCACACGGCGCTCTTCCGCCGCTTCAGGTCACCGAAGATCCGGCGCATCGCGGGCCTGCCCATCCTGCTGCTCACCGTCACGGGCCGGCGCAGCGGCAAGGCCTTCACGACGCCCGTCGTCTACCTGGAGCACGATGGCGGCTACGCCGTCTGCGCGAGCGCCGGCGGGCAGGCGGAGGAGCCGCAGTGGTGCAAGAACCTGCGGGCCGCCTCGCGGGCGAGGATCGAGCTCGGCGACGTCACGCGCGAGGTCGACGTGCGCATCGCGGCCGAGCCCGAGCGGCGGGCGCTGTGGGCGCGGTTCCTCGCCGAGGGGACGACGTTCGCCTCCTACGAGCGGAAGACGGATCGCCCGTTCGCGATCGCAGTGCTGACGCCGCGGTGACGCGCCCGCGCCGCGCCGGTGCCTACTGCTGCTTCGTCACGTCCCACACGTGGTGCTCGAGGTCGTGCAGCGCGTACTCGAGCAGCGTCTGCACCGTGAACACCGAGCCGTTGGACCGCCTGCCCGAGCGCTCCCACGCGTCGGACGGCACCGCATCCGCCGCATTCGCCAGGCTCGCCGCCGCCACGTCGACCTCGGCGGCGACGTGCTCGGGCTGCTGGCTCGCGTAGTCGCCGTCGATCGCCGCCTGATCCTGATCCCAGCTCGCGAACTCGGGGTCGTCCTCGGCGAGCATCTGGTGCAGGCGGGTCTGCATCACGCCGCACACGTCGCGCACGTGCGCCGCGTACTCGAGCGGCGACCACGTCGCGTCGTCGGGGCGCTCGGTCACGCGCTCGCCGTGCATGCGCTCGTGCATCGCGGCGGCCGCGTGACGGATGCGCCGGCCGAGGTCGTCGCGGTCGACCTCGAGCGGGTCGAACCCGCACTCGGGGCAGCGCTCGTGCAGCACCCACGTCCAGTCCTTGGTGTCGGGCTCGATCGGCATGCGGCCAGCCTGCCAGGTGCGCACGTCATCCAGAAGGATGACGATCCCTGACCCTGCGACGGACGCGCCGCGGCACCTCGGATTCCTACCGTGGAGGACGACGGAAGGAACCCCATCATGGCCATCTTCGACCTGCTCTTCACCGCGGCCGAGGTCGCGCTCGTCGCGCTCAGCATCGCCACCATGACGGTGGTCGCGCTCGGCGGCCTCATCGTCGGCAGCGCCTCGATGCGCATGCGGCGCAGCCCGCGCGGCTGACCCCGCTTGCACGGGCATCCGCCGCACCGTACTGTATTCCTGAACGATCGGTCACTAATTCGGGGCCGCTCGCGATCCCAGCGATCGACCCAGCGACGATGCAGTCAGGAGTCCCATGGCCGAGGCCCTTCTCGTCGGCGGCGTGCGCACGCCGGTCGGCCGCTACGGCGGCGCCCTCGCGAGCATCCGCCCCGATGACCTGGCGGCGCTCGTGCTCGGCGAGGCCGTCGCGCGCGCGGGCATCCCCGC
>DASSWM010000338.1:0-10569 GCA_035704865.1 Agrococcus sp. | reverse complement strand
GACGGGCTCACCCGCGGTGAGGGTGCCCGTCTTGTCGAACAGCACGACGTCGACGCGGCGCATCGTCTCGAGCGCGAGCCGGTCGGCGACCAGCACGCCGCCGCGCGCCGCGCGCTCGGTGGCGATCGAGACGACGAGCGGGATCGCGAGGCCCAGCGCGTGGGGGCACGCGATCACGAGCACCGTCACGGCGCGCACCACAGCGTCGTCGGGCATGCCGAGCGCCCACCAGGCGGCCGCGGTGATCGCCGCGGCGCCGAGCGCGAACCAGAAGAGCCAGCCGGCCGCGCGGTCGGCGAGCCGCTGCGCCTTCGAGGAGGAGGCTTGCGCATCGGCGACGAGCTTGCGGATGCCGGCCAGCGCCGTGTCGTCGCCGACGGCGTCGATGCGCACGCGCACGCCCGAGTCGGTCGCGACCGTGCCCGCGACGACGCGATCGCCGATGCCGCGCGCGCTCGGCCGCGACTCGCCCGTGATCATCGACTCGTCGAAGCTCGCGGAGCCGTCGACGATCACGCCGTCGGCGGGTACGCGAGCGCCGGGGCGCACGATCACGACGTCGTCGAGCCGCAGGTCGTCGGGCGAGACGCGCTCGGTGCCGCCGTCGACGACGCGCTCGGCCTCATCCGGCAGCAGCGCCGCGAGCGAGTCGAGCGCCGAGGAGGTCTGCGCGAGGGAGCGCATCTCGATCCAGTGGCCCAGCAGCATGATGACGACCAGCAGCGCGAGCTCCCACCAGAACTCGAGCTCGTGGTCGGCGAAGCCGAGCGACGACGCCCACGAGGCGACGAACGCGACCGTGATCGCGAGCCCGATCAGCAGCATCATGCCGGGCTTGCGCGCCTTGAGCTCGTCGACCGCGCCGGTCAGGAACGGCCGGCCGCCGACGACGTAGATGACCGTGCCGAGCACGGGGGAGACCCACGGCAGCCACGGCCAGTCGGGCAGCGTGTAGCCGGCGATCGAGGCGAACATGCCGCTCAGCAGCACCGTCGGAACAGCGAGCGCGAGCATCCACCAGAAGAGCCGCCGGAAGATCGCGACGTGGTCGCCATGCCCGGCGTGGCCCATGTGGCCGCCGTGGCCGCCGTGCTCTGCGTGCGCATCGTGGCCTGCGTGGCCCGTGTGGCCTGCGTGTGCGTCGTGGCCTGCGTGCGCGTCCTGCGGCCTGTGGTGCTCGGTGGCCACGGCGGATGCGTCGTGGGACGCAGGCGCGGCGAGGTGGCCGTGCACGTGGTCCGTCCCGTGCAGGGCCGCAGCGTGTCCGTGACCGCCCGTGCTGCGCTCGCGGTTGCCGGCGTCGTGCGCGCCGTGCTCGCCTGCGCCGTGCTCGTGTGCGCTGTGCTCGTGTGCACTGTGCTCGTGTGCGCTGTGCTCGTGCGTGCCGGGCTCGTGCGAGCCATGATCGTCTGCGCTGTGCTCGCCGTGCTCATGCTCATGCGTGCTGCTCATGCCGCCACCGTATACCCCTGGGGGGTATCTCACAAGGGCGGCTGCACAGCCATCTTCCGCGCCGCTTCGAGGAGGTTCTCCACAGGTGGTGCGGCGCCCGGAACGCACCGCGGCGGCGATGCCGCACGCTCCCGCCCATGGAGACCGTACGCATCCGCACACCGCAGTCACTGCTCAGCCTGCTGCCGCGCCTCGTCGGGCCGACAGGGGCGCCGGCGATCGTCGCGCTGCCGTTCTCGGGCGGGCGCTCGGGCATGCCGATGATGCTCGACCTGCCGGGCCGCCGAGACGTGGCCGGCACCGCGCGGGCGATCAGGGCGGGCGCGCTCGGCGGGGACGCCGTGGTGCTCATCGCGTGCCTCGAGGAGCCGCTGGGCGCCGGCCCGCTGCCGCTGCGCATCGAGATGACCCGCATCGCCGAGCGGCTCGGGCGCTGGGGCATCGGCACGCTCGAGCTGCTCGCGATCGCGCCCGACGCGTGGGGCGACTACGCGCACCCCGAGGCGGCTCGCGGGCCGCTCGCCGAGCTCGACCTGCTCGAGGACCCGGCGCCCGGCGTGCCGGAGCCGACGCCGGTGCCGGGCGTGCCGGAGGGCGATGGGGGCGATGCCGCGCGGGCCGTCGCGCGCTGGTTCGGCGTGCTCGACGGGGCCGACCTCGGCCCCGCGTGCGCCGACCCGGTCGCGGCGCTCGAGCGTGCCGTCGCACTCGCGCCGCAGCTGGGATCCGGGCCGAGCGCGCTGGGCGTCGACCCCGCCAAGGCTGCGGCGATCGCGATCGTGCTCGTGCGCAGCCCCGCGACGCGGGATCTCGCGATCGAGCTCGCGATCGACGGCGCCGATGCCGCCGCCGTGACGCTCGCGGCGGCGGAGGACCGGGCCCTCGAGGGCGACGCGGCCGCGAACCGATTCATGGGCATGGGCCCGGCGCCCGATGCCGAGCGGCTGCTCGACCAGCTGCGGCGCTGGAGCGCGATCGCCGAGGCCGCCCCGCTCGAGGCCCGCGCGCCGCTGCTCGTGATCGTCGGCTTCCTGCAGTTCTTCGTCGGCAGGGGGCGCACGGCGGGCCGCTGCGCCGAGCTCGCCATCGCGATCGATCCGACCCTGACGATGGCCCCGCTGCTGCGCGACATCATCGACGCGAAGGGCGCGCCGGACTGGGTGCTGCGGCCCGCGTGGGCGACCCAGGATGCCTCCTGACAGGCGTGGTGCGCGCGCTCACGTCGAGGCATGGGAGACTGGAGGACGTGACCCACATCGGAGCGGCGACCGGCGAGCACGCCACACAGGGCCCTGAAGGGCGCCGGTTCGCGGTGCGATGGGCCGGCCTCACCGACACGGGCTTCCGCCGCACCCACAACGAGGACTCGCTCGTGACGCAGCCGCCGGTCTTCGCAGTGGCCGACGGCATGGGCGGCCACTCGCACGGCGATCTGGCCAGCAA
Organism: Agrococcus sp.; assembly: GCA_035704865.1. Lineage (GTDB taxonomy): Bacteria > Actinomycetota > Actinomycetes > Actinomycetales > Microbacteriaceae > Agrococcus. The sequence continues at coordinate 7,674 of DASSWM010000338.1, read as the reverse complement.
GGCCGTCGCCGACGAGCTCGGCGGCCTCGCGGAGCTCGAGGCGGTCGAGCCGATCGACGTCGTCGAGGCGCTCCGCCGCGCGACCGACATCATCGAGCGGCTGGGCGACGGCGAAGGCGCCGCGGGCACGACCGTGACCGGCTGCGCGTTCGCGCTGCACGACGGCGCGCCCCACTTCGCCGTGTTCAACGTCGGCGACTCGCGCACCTACGCGATGCTCGGCGAGCGCCTCACGCGCATCACGATCGACCACTCCGTCGTGCAGGAGCTCATCGACGCGGGCCTGCTCACCGAGGAGGAGGCCGAGACGCACCCTGAGGCCAACGTCGTCACGCGCGGCGTCGGCGCCGGCATCGACCCGGTCCCCGACTACTTCCTGCTGCCGATCATGCCGCAGCTGCGGCTGCTGGTGTGCTCCGACGGCCTCACGAAGGAGGTGCCCGACATCGAGATCGAGCGCCTGCTGTGGGAGCACGAGGAGCCCGCCGCCGCGGCCAGCGCCCTCGTCGCCGCTGCGCTCGACAACGGCGGTCGCGACAACGTGACCGTCATCGTCGTCGACGTCACGAAGGCGCCGACGGTCGACGACGTCGACCGCACGGTGCCCCGGACGACGCTGCGCGACGAGGAGACCAGGCGGTCCTGATGGCCAGGCGGCTCCCCTCAGCGCCGCCGGTCCTCCCCGGCTTCTCGCACCTCCACGTGCTCGGCACGGGCGGCTACGCCGACGTCTTCCTCTACGAGCAGGCGCTGCCGCGCAGGCCCGTCGCGGTCAAGGTGCTGCTTGCAGAGCTCGTCGACGAGGAGGTGCGGCGCTCGTTCCGCACCGAGGTGAACCTCATGGGCCGCCTCTCGTCGCATCCGGGCATCCTCACCGTCTACGGGGCGAGCGTCGCGAGCGACGGCCGCCCCTACCTCGTGATGGAGCTCGCGAGCCCCGAGCTCGGCGAGCGCTTCCGCAGCGAGCCGCTCGCCCCCGAGGCCGCGCTGCGCGTGGCGATCCGCGTCGGCGCCGCCGTCGAGACCGCCCACCGCTCCGGCGTGCTGCACCGCGACATCAAGCCCGCCAACATCCTCACGACGTCGTTCGGCCACCCCGTGCTGAGCGACTTCGGCATCGCGGGCCTGCAGCACGATGCGACCGAGGCCGCCGGCGTCTCGGTGCCGTGGGCGGCGCCCGAGGTGCTGCGCGGCGAGACCGGCGGCACCGTCGCCACCGAGGTGTGGTCGCTGGGCGCGACGATCTTCTCGCTCATCGCCGGCCGCAGCCCCGCCGAGCACCCCGGCAGGGCGAACGACCACGACGCGCTCAGCGGGCGCATCATCGGCCACGAGCTGCTGCCCTCGCGCGCGATCCCGCCGCAGCTGCGCCCGGTGCTCGACAAGGCGCTCGCGGCCAAGCCCGCCGACCGCTACGAGAGCGTCGAGGCGATGCTGGTCGAGCTGCAGCGCGTGCAGCGCGAGCTCGGCTTCGACGAGACACCCATCGAGGTCGAGGTCGACACGTGGGCCGCCGAGCCCCCCGCCGAGGCGGCGGTGGAGGAGGACTCGGATGCGCTGCGGCTGCGGCAGCGCAGGTCGCGTCGGTCCGCGGGCATCACGGGCAGCCGCGTCGACATCTCCGCCTCGACCGGCAGGCGCCAGCCGCAGAAGCCCAAGCGGTTCGCGATCGGCCTCGGCATCGCGATCGCGAGCATCGTCGTGCTCGGGATCGTCGCGGTCGCCGCGATGGCGATCTCGAGCGTGTCGCAGCAGATCCCGGTCGTCGCCGACATCCAGGTCGACGCCGAGTCGGGCCGCGTCGTCTTCAGCTGGCCGGACCCCGGGCTCGTCGGCAACGACACCTACCACGTGCGCACCACGACGGGCGATGCGGTCATCCAGGGCGGCCGCGAGTTCACGCTCACGGGGGAGCCCGGCGAGCGGCTGTGCATCGACGTCGCCGTCAACCGCGACGGCTCCACCGGCGAGCCGACCCAGGCGTGCGGGGAGCCGCTGCCGTGAAGCGGCGCATCGCCGGCGGCGCGCTGGGCACGCTGCTCGTGGCCGGCGTCGTCGCCGGGGCGGTGCTGAGCCCCGGCTACGCCGCCGTCGAGCCGGAGCTCGACGGCTCGAGCGTCTGGATCGCCAACGGCCCGGAGGGCGTCATCGGGCTCGCCAACACCGCCAACAGCACCATCGAGCGCATCGTGCGCGTCGGCGCCGCCGACGAGGCGCACCAGGCGGCCACCGGCACCGTCATCGTCGATCGCGACGCCTCCACCGTGCGCGTCGTGCGGGAGGACGCCACGCAGCCGGGGCCCGCCGTGCCCATCGCCCCCGGCGCCGCCGTCGGCGTGCGCGGCGACCGCATCGTCATCACCTCGCCCGCCACGGGCGACGTCTGGCGCACCACGACCGGCGCGCTCGCGGAGGGCGCGCTGCTGGGCGACGCGATCGTCGCGCTCGGCCGCGGCGGCGTCGCGGTGCTCGCCGAGACCGGCCTGCTCGCCGCCTCGCCTGGCCTCGGCCGCGTGCTGCGCATCGACGGCGCCGGCGAGGTCGTCTCGAGCGACCGCGCGCCCGTGTCGCCAGCGACGCCCGACCTGCAGCTGACCGCGCTCGGCGACGACTGGGTGCTCTACGACGCCGGTTCCGGCGTGCTCTCGACCAGCACGTGGCAGACCTCGCTCGAGGCGCAGGGCGTGCGCCTGCAGCAGCCCGGCCCCGCCGCCTCCTCGGTCGTCTACGCGACCGACCAGGGCCTCGTCCGGCAGCAGCTGGGCGTGCCCGGCTCGACCGTGCTCGCCTCCGGCACCGCGGGCGACGCGGCGAGCCCCGTCGTGGCCGGCGACTGCGTCTTCGCCGCCTGGGACGACGGCACCGCCTGGCGCGCGTGCGAGGGCTCGGATCCCGCGGTGCTCTCGCTCGACGGCGTCACGAGCGACGCCGAGCTGCGCATCGTGCACCGCGGCAGCGCGACCGCTGCCGTCGACCCCGGCACAGGCGACGCCTGGGCGATCGACCACACCGGCAGCCGCATCACCGGCTGGCAGCTCGACAGCGACGACCCCGAGCCGGAGACGCCGTCCGAGGGCGAGACGGTCGAGGAGACCGTCGAGGCCGCGCCCGAGCCGCCCGTCGCGCAGGACGACGACCTCGGCACCCGCCCGGGCGCCGTCACCGTGCTGCCGGTGCTGCTCAACGACAGCGACGCCAACGGCGACCCGATCGTGATCACCGACGTCGCGGCCGACCGCGACGACGCATCCGTCACCATCACGCCCGACGGCCGAAGCATCCGGCTCGAGTCGCCCGAGGAGGGCACGACGCGCGTCGCGTACGACATCTCCGACGGCACCGCGACCGCCTCGGCCGTCGCGACGGTCAGCACGCGCGCGGGCAACGAGCCGCCGCAGCTCGTGCGCCCCCAGCAGGCGACGCTCGAGGCTGGCGGCTCGATCGCGCTCGACGCCCTCGACGGCTGGGTCGACCCCGAGGGCGACGCGCTCGCCGTGACGGGCGCCGTCGCCGAGGCGCCCGATCGCGTCAGCGTGCGGCCCGACGGCCGGCTCGAGTTCCGCGACGGCCGCGCCGGCGCGCAGCGCGAGGTGCTCGTGACGGTCACCGACGGCCGCTCGACCACCACGGAGCCGATCGCGCTCACGGTGCACGCGGGCAGCGTGCCGATCACGGCGCAGCCCGTCACGGCCGTCACGCGCGTCGGGCAGGAGCTCGTGCTCGAGCCGCTGCTCGCGGCGCGCGGCGGCTCGGGCGAGCTCACGCTGCACAACGTCGTCGCGAGCGGCCAGCCGGTGGACGCCGACTTCGCGGCCGGCACCATCCGCGTGACCCCCACCGAGACCGGACTGCTCCGCTTCACCTACGTCGTCACGGACGGCGAGTCGACCATGGACGGCCTCGTCGCGGTGCGCGTGCTCGAGGGCGCGGACGCCTCGTCGGCACCCGTGCCGCGGCCGCTGCGCACCGCGGTGCCGGCGATCAGCTCGGTCGAGATCGACGTCGACGACCTCGCGCACGACCCGGCGGGCGGCGTCGTGGCGCTCACGGAGGCCGCCGCCGACACGCCCGCCGTGACCGCCGCGGTCATCGACGGCGAGCGCCTGCGGCTCTCGCTCGCCGACGACCTCGAGGGCGAGGCGACCGTCGAGTACACGGTCACGAACGGCATCGCCTCTGCGACCGGCGTGCTGCGGGTCTCGGAGGGCGGGGCCGCCGCGGTGCAGCCGCCCATCGCGCGCGACGACGTCGTCTCAGTGCGGCCCGGCGGGCTCGTCGAGATCCCCGTGCTCGCGAACGACGAGCAGCCCGACGGCCTCCCGATCGAGCTCGAGCAGCAGCTCGTCGCGACGCCCGAGGCCGGCCTGCTGTTCGTCGACGGGGATCGGATGCGCTACGTCGCCTCGAGCGAGCCCGGCACGTTCACGGCCGCCTACGCCGTGCGCGGCCCCGACGGGCAGACCGCGAGCGCGGACGTCACGCTGCGCGTCGTCGCTGCCGCCGAGACGACCAACGCGGCGCCCGTCGCGCCCACGATCGAGGCGCGGGTCGTGGCGGGCGCGAGCGTCGATCTCGCATTGCCGCTCTCGCACGCGGATCCCAACGGCGACCCTGTGCAGCTGCTCGGGCCGTCGTCGGCGCCCGCGCTCGGCTTCGTCACGCAGTCGGGGCGCGCCACGCTGCGCTACCAGGCGGGGGAGTACTCGCCGGGCACCGACGAGTTCCGCTACCGCGTGGAGGACGACCTCGGCGCGACGGCCGAGGGCACCGTGCGCATCGCGGTGGTCGAGCCGGGGCCAGCGCTGCCGCCGGTGCTCAACGCCGACGAGGCGGTCATGCGCCCCGACTCGACGCTCGTCGTGCCGGTGCTCGAGAACGACAGCGACCCCGCCGGCCTGCCGCTCGAGATCATCTCGGTCGAGAGCGTCACCCCGGGCGCCTCGGCGCAGATCCGCGAGGACGCCGTGCTCGTCACCGCCGGCGCCGACGGCGCCGACATCGGCGTGCTCGTCACCGTCGAGAACTCAGCCGGCTCCGTCGCCACCAGCTGGCTGCGCATCGGCGTCGACCCGCTCGCGCCGCCGCCCGCGCCGGATGCCGAGGACGTGCAGGTGCCCATCCGCTCGATCGCCGACGCCGACGCCGTCGTGATCGATCCGCTCGCGCACGCGACGGTGCGCGACGGCCGCACCGACGTGCTCGAGGCGCAGCTGCCGCAGTCCACGCCGGGCGTCGAGCTGCGCGAGGACGGCACCATCCACATCGCCGTCGCCGAGCGCACGCGGTTCGTGCCCTACACCGTGACCCGCAGCGACGCCCCTGCCGCGTCGACGACCGCGGTCATCGCCGTGCCCGGCCGGCAGGACGCGCTGCCGCAGCTGCGGCAGGACGCCGCGCCGCTCACCGTGCAGTCGGGCGAGACGCTCGAGATCGACATCGACGCCGTCGTCGACACGGTCGACGGCGAGGGGGTCTTCCTCACCGACGCAAGCGAGGTCGACGTCTCGCCCAGCGACGGCTCGAACCCCGTGATCGACCAGAAGACGCTGCGCTTCTCGCCGCCGGCGGCGTACTACGGCCCGGCGAGCATCAGCTTCGAGGTGACCGATGGCGAGAGCCGCACCGATCCCGAGGGGCGCGTGGCCACGATCGTGCTGCCGATCGAGGTGGTGCCCGACGACGACGTGCCCCTGAGCGTGCTGGGCTCCTACCTGCAGCTCGAGCAGGGCGCCGAGCGCGAGATCGACCTCGCGCGCATCACGCGGGCGCCCGATCCCGAGCGCCTCGCGACCGCCACGTGGTCGATGGTCGACGGCGTGCCGCCGGGCTTCCAGGCCTCGATCGAGGGCTCGACGCTCACGGTGCGCGCGCTCGCCGACACGGTGGTCGGCACGATCGAGGATCTGCAGATCGGCGTGAGCGACGAAGCGGGCCAGGGGGAGAGCGGCATCGTGCGGCTCGCGGTCATCACGTCGACGAAGCCCCTCGTCGCGCCGGTCGCCGACGCCGTCACGGTGCAGCGCGGCGCGAGCGCGCAAGTGTCGCCGCTCGTGAACGACGCGGCGACCAATCCCTACCCCGAGTCGCCGCTGCGCATCGGCGCGCTGAGCGACGAGGGCGCCGCGGCGCGCGGCATCACCGCGACGCTGGACGGCAGCACCGTCACGATCGCGGTGGGCGACGAGGCCGAGATCGGCACGACGATCGTGCGCGTCCAGGTGCTCGACATCACGGGCGACGAGCGGCGCGGGGTCTGGAGCCCCATCACGATCACGGTGCAGGACGTTCCGGATGCGCCCGCGCCGCCTGTGCAGGCGTTCGACGAGCACATCGACGGCGTCGTCACCATGATGATCGATCCGCCCGCCGCCAACGGCAGCCCCATCACGGGCTACCGCATCACCGGCAACGGCGTCGACGTCGCGTGCGGCGCCGAGCCGCGCTGCCGCCTCGAGGGGCTGCCGCCGGGCGTCGATCTGCGCCTGCGCGCGATCGCGGTGAACGCGCTCGGCCCGAGCGACCCCTCGGCGCCGTCGGAGCCGGTGCACGCCGACATCCGCCCGGCCGCCGTGCGCGGCGTCGAGGCGATCCCCGCCGCGCAGCCCGGCTCGATGCGCATCACGTGGCAGGGCGTGCAGCAGCCGCAGGGCGGCACGCCCATCGAGGGCTACCTCGTGCGCATCACGGGCAACGGCGCCGACCGCATCGTGCGCGCCGGGCCGAGCGAGCGCAGCGTCGTCGTGAGCGAGCTGACGCCGCGGCTCGCCTACACGGTCGCCGTCGCGGCCACCAACGCCGCCGGCGTGCCCGACGAGGGCTGGCGCTGGCCCGCCGCGGGCGTGCCCTTCACCGCCGTCGGCGAGCCCGCGAGCACCCCGGTGCTCATCACCGGCCGCACCGTCGACTCGGTCACGGCCAGCTGGTCGCGCGTCGACACCGGCGGCGCGTCCGGCGTCGCCTACACCGCGCGCATCGTGCCGGTCGCCGACGTGCCGTCGCTCAGCTGCGACAGCACCGGCACCGGCGTGCCCGCCGGCAGCACCGCCACGCGTGCGACCCTCCCGGTCGCGGAGGGCTCGCGCGTCGTCGTCGCGGTCATCGCCGACAACGGCTGGCACTGCTCGGTCTCCACCTCCGACCCCGTCTTCGGCAAGCCCGCGCCGATCGCGGCGGGCAGCGCCGCCGTCGCCGCGGGCGAGGCCCAGGTGCGCGACGACGCGCTCGACCTGCAGCTCACCCAGGCGCCGTCGCTCGCCTCCGGCATGTGGCTCGAGGCGCGCGTGCGCCAGTCGCCGCAGGCGAACCAGCCGGTCTGGACGCGGGTGAGCGAGGGGTCGTGGCTCACCCCAACGACCACGTCCTTCGCCTACGGCCGGGAGGCATCCGTCGACCTGCGCATCTGCGCCCCATCGGGCGCCGGCATCGACAAGGTCTGCTCCGAGCCGACGGCGATCGGCGAGCACATGCCGCTGCGGCTGCAGGCCAGCGTCGAGTCGTGCCGGCCGCTCGCGCCGCTCGTCGCGACCCCGCCGCCGAACGCCTCGCCGGCGATCGACAGCGAGGTCGTCGCGAGGTACCTCGTCAACGGCGCGTGGACCGACGAGCAGCCGGCGACCGAGCGCGTCCCGGCGGGTGCGACGCGGGTCGAGGCCACGGGCGTCGTAACCTATCTGG
>DASSWM010000337.1:0-2501 GCA_035704865.1 Agrococcus sp. | reverse complement strand
AGGCCGCTCGGGTCAGCCGGCCCGCTCCGGCGGCCGTGGCGGCCAGGGCGGCGGCCGCGGTGCGGCTCCGCGCGGCGGCTCGTCCGTCGCGTGGTCGTCGGGCGGCGGCGGCAGCATGCAGGACGGCGGCCACAGCGGCGGCCAGCGCCGCGGCCCGCGCCGCGCGCAGGGCTGAGCCCGCTCGCCCAGCGCGACGCACCGCATCCGCACGTGATGCACGAACGGCCCCCGGACTCGCTCCGGGGGCCGTTTCGCGCGCCGTGGCCGGCCGTTGCGCGCGCGGGCCTTCGCGACCGCTAGGAGGCGAGCACCGCGGCGCCGATGGCGGCCGCGTGGTCGCCGAGGCGCGCGAGCTCGAGTCGGCGAGGCTGCGGCACGCCCTGCAGCGGCGCGTGCTCGGCGAGCTCCCGCTCGATGACGGGCATGAGCAGGTCGCGGCACTCGAGCAGCACGCGGCCGCCGAGCACGACGACCTCGGGGTCGAACGCGGGCAGCAGCCGCCGCAGCCCCGCGGCGACCGCCCAGCCGGCGCGCTCCATCAGGGCGCGCGCCGCCGGGTCGCCGGCGCGCGCGGCCGCCGCGAGATGCTCGGCCGTCGCCCGGCCGCCCGCGCGCGCATCGCGCTCGGCGAGCGCGACCGCCGCCGGCACCGCCGCCGCATCGCGCGCGAGCGCGTTGCCGCCCGCGTACGACTCGACGCAGCCGCGCGCCGTGCACGAGCAGACGGGCCCCGACTCGTCGACGGTCACGTGGCCGAGCTCGCCGGCCAGGCCGTGGGCGCCGATGAGCGGACGCCCGCCGGCGACGTACGCGCCGCCCACCCCGGTGCCGAGCGCCATCAGGATCGACGACGACGCATCCGCCGCCGCTCCCATCGCCGCCTCGCCGACCAGGTAGCCGTTGGCGTCGTTGTCGATCGTGACCGGCATGCCGAGCCGCGCGGCGAGCGCAGCGCGCAGCGCGAAGTCGCGCACGCCGAGGTGCGCGGCCCAGATGACGGTCTCGCGGTCGCGCGGCATCCAGGCGGCGATCGCGAGCCCGACGGCCGTGATCGGCTCGTGGCCGGCGTCGGCGAGCAGCGCGTCGAGCTCGCGCACGGCGGCCTCGAGCGCGTCGACGAGCGCCTCCGGTCCGTGGATGCGGTGCGGCCGGTGCGTGCGCGCAAGCACGTCGGCCTCGGTGCGGCCGGGCGTCGCCGGGCCGCCGACCGCGCCCGCCGCGCGGTGCGGCGCTGCAGGCGTCGCGAGGCCGCCGATCGCGCCCGCGCCGTGCGGCGCTGCCGGCGTCGCGAGCGCGACTCCCGCGATCTTCGTCCCACCGACATCGAGTCCCGCTACCGTCACGGCTCCATCCTGCCCTGCTGGGGGAGCGATGCGTGCCCGTGGCCGTGAGCGCGATGCGCCACTGCGCCCGTCGGGACCGCGGGTGCAGGATGGGCACATGAAGATCCTCGTCACCGGCTTCGAGCCCTTCGGCGGCGACCCCGAGAACGCGAGCCTCGAGGCGGTGCAGCGGCTCGAGCGCGCGTGGGCTGACGACCCGCAGCCCGGCATCGAGCTCGTCACCGGCACGCTGCCCGTCGCGTTCGCGACCGCCGGCGTCCGGCTCGCCGAGCTCGTCGACGAGCATGCCCCGGATGCGGTGCTCGCGATCGGCGAGGCCGGGTCGCGCTCGGCGATCACGCCGGAGCGCTGGGGCGTGAACGCCGACGATGCGCGGATCCCCGACAACGCGGGCGACCAGCCGCGCGGCACGCCCATCGACGCCGACGGCCCGCCCCGACGGGACTCCGGCTTCGACGCCGACGCGCTCGTGGCGGCGCTGCTCGGGGTCGGGCTGCCCGCCGACGTCAGCGAGGACGCGGGCCGTTTCCTGTGCAACCACATCGCCTACCTCGTGGGCGGGCTCGCGGTGCCCGGCGGCTTCGTGCACGTGCCGGCGGTGCGCAGCCGCGGCACGGCGACGGTGGGCGCGGAGACGGACCCCGGCGCCGAGGCCGGCCACGCTGGAGCCGACGCGGGGGTGGAGCGCGGAGCTGGCGCCCGGTCCGGCGAGGAGGCCGGCCACGCCGCCCGGCCCGGTGGCAGGCGCACGTCGGCCGCCGCATCCGCCGTCACCCACGACGGCGTGGCGCTCACGTTCGACGACCTCGCGCTCGGTCTCGCGGCCATGGTGCGGGCGATCGCGCGCGGCGCCGCCGCGCCGCGGGAATCGACGCGCGAGCGCGGGCGCGTCGACCGGGCCGAGACCGTGATCGAGGCGAGGCCCGAGCGCGTCTACGAGGCGCTGCTCGACCCCAATGCGCTCGCGGTGTGGCTGCCGCCGGAGGGCGCGACGGGCACGATCGAGGCGATGGACGCGCGCGAGGGCGGCGGGTTCCGCGTCGTGCTGCGCTTCACCGACCCCGTCGACGCGAAGACCACCGACGCGACGGATGCATCGGAGGTCACGTTCGTCGAGCTGGTGCCGGCCGAGCTGCTCGTGCAGCGCATCGCGTTCGA
>DASSWM010000336.1:0-3288 GCA_035704865.1 Agrococcus sp. | reverse complement strand
CGGCGTGCACGGCGACTCGAACCGCACGTTCATCGTGGGCGAGGCCACCGACGAGGTGACGCAGCTCGTCGAGCGCACCGAGGAGGCGCTGCGGCGCGGCATCAAGGCGGCCATGCCGGGCAGGCGCGTCAACGTGATCGGGCGCGCGATCGAGATGTACGCGAAGCGCTTCGGCTACGGCGTCGTGCGCGACTTCACGGGGCACGGCGTGGGCACGTCGTTCCACTCGGGGCTCATCATCCCCCACTACGACACCGACCGCTACGACGCCGAGATGGTGCCCGGCATGGTCTTCACGATCGAGCCGATGCTCACGCTCGGCACGCACGAGTGGGAGATGTGGGAGGACGGCTGGACGGTCGTGACGAAGGACCGCTCCATCACCGCGCAGTTCGAGCACACGATCGTCGTGCGCGAGACGGGCGCCGAGATCCTCACGCTGCCCTCCGCCTGATCGGCACGGGACGGGGGCGGATGCGATCCGTGGCAGGATCGTCGCCGTGACCAAGTCCCAGCACAAGGCCGTCGGCGTCGACATCGGCGGCACCGGCGTCAAGGCAGCCCTCGTCGACGTGGCCGCGGGCACGCTGCTCAGCGATCGCGTGAAGGTGCCGACCCCGGCGGGCGGCGAGCCCGACGCGATCCGCGATGCAGTGGTCGAGCTCGTCAGCCGGCTCGACGTCGACGACGACACCCCGATCGGCGTCACCTTCCCCGCGATCGTGCACCGCGGCCGCACCATGAGCGCCGCGAACGTGTCGAAGGCGTGGATCGGCCTCGAGGCCGAGCAGCTGTTCGAGGCGGCGCTGGGCCGCGACATCCACTTCGTCAACGACGCGGATGCGGCGGGCTTCGCCGAGGACCACTACGGCGCGGCGAAGGATGCGTCGGGGCTCGTCATCATGACGACGCTCGGCACGGGCATCGGCGGCGCGCTCATCTACAACGGCGTGCTCATCCCCAACGCCGAGCTCGGCCATCTCGAGCTCGACGGCCACGACGCGGAGTCGCGCGCCGCGAACAGCGCGCGCGAGCGCGAGAACCTCAGCTGGGAGGCCTGGGCCGCGCGGCTGCAGCGCTACTACAGCCACCTCGAGTTCATCTTCTCCCCCGACCTGTTCGTCGTCGGCGGCGGCGTCTCGAAGTCGTCGGAGCGGTTCCTGCCGCTGCTCGAGCTGCGCACGCCGATCGTGCCTGCGATGCTGCGCAACAACGCGGGCATCATCGGCGCAGCGGCGCTGGCCCGCGGCGTCTGAGCCGGGGCGGCTGGGGCGAATCGGCCGGCCGATACGCCGGGTTCTGTCGTGGACGGTCATCTCTCTACGGGATGCATTGCTGCAGCCCTCTAGCGACCTACCCGCGGATGGGACGAGCAGCCCCGTGATCCGCTGTCTGGTCTTGCTCCGGGCGAGGTTTGCCTAGCCGCCGCGCTCACACGCGGCGCTGGTGGGCTCTTGCCCCACCGTTTCACTCCTGGCCGACCCGAGCCGAAGCCCGAGCCGGTGGACCTGCTCTCTGTTGCACTTGCTCGCGGGTTGCCCCGGGTGGACGTTATCCACCGCCCTGCTCTGCGGAGCCCGGACGTTCCTCGGCGCGGAGCGCCGAGCCCCGAGGGGCCCGATGCGCCGCGACGCGACCGCCTGGCCGACCGATTCGCTGCCTCCAGGATACCGCGCTGGAGCTTGGAGCGGAGGCCCTTTCGGGCCTCCGCCGCGACGCCGGCGCCGACGCCCGTCCCGTGCGTCGGAGTCCGCGCCGCCGTCAGCGCGCGAGCGGCTTGCGGTAGTACGCCGTCGCGTGCAGCGGCCGGCCGCCGAAGCGCGAGAACTGCCGTGCCGACGCGGGGTTCTCCCGCCCGACGTTGGTCGAGCGCAGCCGCGTGCACCCGAGGTCGTCGAGGTTCGCGTGCAGCCGGCGGCTCAGCAGCGTCACGATGCCCTTGCCCTGCGCATCGGGCCGCGCGCCCTGGAACACCAGCACGGCCTCACCCCGCAGCTCGCGCCGATGCGCGCGCAGCTGCCACCGCTCGCGCACGCCCATGCGGCCGCCGGAGCGCTGCAGCAGCGGCGTCGCGTCGAGCACCGCGAAGACGAACGCGACCGCCTGCTCATCCTCGTCGCGCGCGATGAGGAACAGCCCGGGCTCGTGCAGCATGCGGAGCCCCGCGACCTGCGCCCGCAGCTCGTGGCGCGTGAGCGGCGTGAAGTACGGCAGCAGCGCGAACGAGTCGTTCAGCAGCGGCAGCAGCGCTCGCAGGCCCCTGCCGAGCCCCACGCGCGTCACCTCGTCGATGCGGATGCCCGCCTCGTCGAGCTCCGCGACCGTCGGGCCGTCCTCATCGACGACGTCGACGACCCACGTGTCGCCCTCGTACCAGCGCTCCATGCCCCGCGCCTCGAGCGCCGCGGGCATCCACGCCGGGTTCCATGCCGCGTCGAGGAAGCCGCGCTCCTCGAAGCCCGCGGTGATCACGCCGCCCGACTGGATCGGCAGCAGCTGCGCGGGGCCGAAGAGCTCGGTCGCGCCGGCGCTCCTGGCGCGCTGCTCGACGTGGTCGAGCAGCGCGTCGAGCACGGATGCGTCGGGCGCGGCGAGCGCGCCGAACACGAGTGCGCGGGTGCCCAGCCGGGCGTCGAGCCGGTCGTCGCGATGCACGACCGCACGGCCGACGTGGTCTCTTCCGTCGCGAGCGAGCAGCATCGTCACGCGGTGCGGATGGGGGCTCGTGCCCCGGTGCCATGACCGGATGGTCCGCTCGAGCAGCGGCACGGCGAGGCCGCCGTGCGTCTCGTGCCCGAGCCGCAGGAACGCGTCCAGACCCGCCTCACCGGCGACCTCGACGATCTCCACGGCGCACCTCCCGGGCTCAGCGCAAGCGGGACTGGCCTCGATCGTACGGGGCGACGCGCCGGTGCGGGCGGGATCGGGTCGGAGGATCCCGACTAGATGCCGCTCTCCTCCGTGCGCACGAGGATCGCCGACGAGTTCGGGTCGAGCAGCACGTCGTCCTGCGCGGCGAGGCGGATGTCGTTCAGCTCGGCCGCGGTGAGCTCGACGCCGGAGGCGATGGACGTGCGGCGCTGCAGCAGCGTCGCTCCGATGCCGTAGCGCTCGCGCTGCCGCTCGTAGAGCGCGAGCAGGTCGGCGGGCACGGGCGCGGCGCGCTCGCCGCGCTCGGCGCGCGCGGCCTCGAGCTCGCGCTCGATCCCGGCGGCCTCGGCATCGCGCTCGGCGGCGAGCCGCTCGCGCTCCGCTCGGGCGGTCGCGGCCTCCTGCCGGGCGGCGGCG
>DASSWM010000335.1:0-5113 GCA_035704865.1 Agrococcus sp. | reverse complement strand
CTACGGCGGCATGTACGGCGGCTCGACCACGTCGATCCTGCTGAACACGCCCGGCGAGTCCGCGTCGATCGTCACCGCGCTCGAGGGCAACAAGATGGCGCGCGCCGGGCGCGGCGCCGCCGCCCTCGCGACCGCGGCGATCGGCTCCTTCGTGGCCGGCACGATCGCCACGGTGCTGCTGACGCTCCTGGCACCCACCGTCGCCCGCTTCGCGGTCAGCCTCGGCCCATCCGACTACTTCGCCCTCATGGTGATCGCCTTCCTCACGGTCGGCGCGCTGCTGGGCGACAGCGCATGGCGCGGGATGGTCTCGCTCGCCGTGGGCCTGTTCATCGGCATCATCGGCGTCGACACGCTCACGGGGCAGACGCGCTTCACGCTCGGCATCCCGCAGCTCGGCGACGGCATCGACGTCGTGCTGGTCGCGGTGGGCCTGTTCGCGCTCGGCGAGGCGCTCTACGTGGGCTCCCGCCTGCGGGGCGGCGAGCTGCCGATCATCCCGATCACGCGCGGCTGGCGCACCTGGATGCGCCGCAGCGACTGGGCGCGCTCGTGGAAGCCGTGGCTGCGCGGTGCGGCCATCGGCTTCCCGATCGGCTCGATCCCGGCCGGCGGCGCGGACGTGGCGACGTTCCTGTCGTACGCGACCGAGCGCAGTCTCGCGAAGCCGGAGTACCGCAAGCAGTTCGGCAAGGGCGCCATCGAGGGCGTCGCCGGGCCGGAGTCGGCGAACAACGCCGCGGCCGCGGGCGTGCTCGTGCCGCTGCTGACGCTCGGCATCCCGACGTCGGCCACGGCCGCGATCATCCTGAGCGCCTTCCAGACCTACGGCATCGCGCCCGGCCCGCGCCTGTTCGAGACGCAGCCGGTGCTGGTGTGGGCGCTGATCGCCAGCCTCTTCATCGGCAACGCGATGCTGCTCGTGCTCAACCTGCCGCTCGTGGGCATGTGGGTGAAGCTGCTGCAGATCCCGCGCCCCTACCTGTACGCGGGCATCCTGGTGTTCGCCGGGCTGGGCGCCTACGCGGCGAACTTCACGACCTTCGACATCGGCGTGCTGCTGGTGCTGGGCGTGCTCGGCTTCTTCATGCGGCGGCTCGGCTTCCCGGTCGCGCCGCTGGTGGTGGGCGCCATCCTGGGGCCGATGGCGGAGGAGGAGCTGCGCTCGGCGATGCAGATCTCGCAGGGCGACCCCGCCTACCTCGTGCACAGCCCGTTCTCGTGGTTCGCGTACGGCGCGATGGTGGTCATCATCGCGCTCGCGCTGTGGCTCAAGCGCCGTCGCGCCCGCTACGAGGCGTCGCTGCCGGCGGTCGACACCGTCGCCATCAGTGCGCTGGACGAGGACATCGAGTCCCACGAGCCGCACCCAGAGGTCGACCGCGGCCGCCTGTCGACGACGGCGATGCCGAAGGTGCGGCGCGACGAGCCCGACCAGGATCGCCGCGACGAGGACGAGCCGCCCGCGCCGCGCTGATCGGGCAGGCCCGAAGGGGCGCGCCTCGAGATCCACGACATGACGGATGCCGTCCCGGGCCGCCCGGGACGGCATCCGTCGTCTCTGGCGTATGTGGGCGCCCCGGCGTAGCGTCGCGCACGGCGCGGCCGACGACGGCCGCGCCGATCGGAGGGATCCCATGGACTACCGCATCGAGCTCATCTTCGTGCCCGTGAGCGACACCGACCGCGCCAAGCGGTTCTACGGCGAGCAGCTGGGCTGGCACATCGATCACGACCACGTGATGAGCCCCGAGCTGCGCTTCGTGCAGGTCACGCCGCCGGGCTCGGCCTGCTCGATCGCGTTCGGCGAGGGGCTCGCGGAGGGCGAGCCGGGCAGCGTGCGCAACGTGCAGCTCGTCATCGACGACGCCGATGCCGCGCGCTCCGAGCTGCTCGCCAACGGCGTGGAGGCGAGCGAGATCGACGAGCAGCCATGGGGCCGTTTCGTCACGTTCCCGGACCCGGACGGCAACCGCTGGACGCTGCAGCAGATGCAGCCGCAAGCGGACACCTGACCTCCCGGTCATCCCACCCCACGGTCATCGAGTAGGCCGCGGGCAGTATCCAGATGACTCCCCCTGTGCCAGGCTGGAGCACATGCAGGAGCAGGAGCGCGACCAGCGGCACGAGCAGGACCGCATCCCGCCCGAGCTCGACCCGTGGTTCGACCGCTACGACGATGGCAAGCCGCCGCGCACCATGCGTCGCAGGCTGCAGCCGTTCATCTGGGCGATCGGCGCGCTGACGCTCGTCGCGATGGTGCTGCTGGTGACGCCGGGGCTCTGAGCCTCAGAGCTTCTCGATCGGCGCGATCTTCACGAGCAGCCGCTTGCGGCCGGCGCCGTCGAAGAGCACCTCGGCGACCCGCTTCTTGTCGAGACCGGTCACCGCCTGCACGCGGCCCTCGCCGAAGTCCTTGTGACGGATGCGGTCGCCGGGCTCGAGCACCATGGCGCTGTTGTCGCGCACCTCGGTGATCATGTTGGCGAACTCCTTCTTCGGCCCCTTCGGCAGCGGCTTGGGACTGTCGCGATACCCGGTGACGAACGACTCGCGCGGTTCGTCGCGCCAGCGCCCGGCGAGCGCCCGCTGCGGCGACGCCCGCACCGCCGTCGGCGGCGTGCGCCAGTCGATGAGGCCCGCGGGGATCTCCTCGAGGTAGCGGCTCGGCGCCGCGGGGTTGACCTCGCCGAACTGCGCGCGCGTCATGGCGAGCGACAGGTGCAGCCGCTGCCGTGCGCGCGTGATGCCGACGTAGAAGAGGCGCCGCTCCTCGGCCTCGCCCCCGGGCTCCTGCGCCGCCATGCGGTGCGGCAGCAGCTCCTCCTCGATGCCGGTGATGAAGACGGCATCGAACTCGAGCCCCTTCGCGGTGTGCAGCGTCATGAGCGAGACCTGCCCGCCGGAGTCATCGAGCTCATCGGCGGCCGCGACGAGCGAGGTCTCGGTGAGGAAGTCGAGCAGGTTGGCTGCCGGGTTCTGCCGCCGGAACTCGCGCGTCACCGCCACGAGCTCCTCGACGTTCTCGAGCCGCGCCGCGTCCTGCGGGTCGGGCGAGCGCCGCAGCTGGTCGGTGTAGCCCGAGCGGCTCATGAGCTCGCGCAGCACCTCCCCCGGGTCGGCCTCGGGCCGGGCGCTCCACTCGTCGAGCAACGCTGCCAGATCCTTGATGGCCGCGGCCACCTTCGGGCCGAGCGCGATCTCGTCGACGCGACGCATCGCATCCCGCAGCGAGATCCGGTGCTCGTCGGCGTGCGCCTGCAGCGCCGCCTCGGTGGCGGGGCCGATGCCGCGCTTGGGCACGTTCATGATGCGGCGCAGGCTCAGGGCGTCGTCGGGGTTGGCCACCGTGATCAGGTAGGCCATCGCATCCTTGATCTCGGCCCGCTCGTAGAACTTGGTGCCGCCGATCACCCGGTACGGGATGGCGGTGCGGATGAGCACCTCTTCGAGCGCGCGCGTCTGCGCGTTGGTGCGGTAGAAGACCGCGATGTCGCTGTACGACATGCCGCCGCTCGTGAGCTCGACGATCTCGTCGGCGACGAACTGCGCCTCGTCGTGGCCGGAGTAGCCGGTGAAGCCGATGATCTTCGCGCCGTCGCCCGAGTCGGTCCAGAGGTTCTTCGCGCGCCGGTCGAAGTTGTTGCCGATCACGGCGTTCGCGGCCGAGAGGATGTTCTGCGTCGAGCGGTAGTTCTGCTCGAGCATGATGACGCGAGCGTCGTGGAAGTCGCGCTCGAAGTCGGTGATGTTGCGGATGTCGGCGCCCCGGAAGGCGTAGATCGACTGATCCGAGTCACCGACGACCGTCAGGGATGCGCCCGGCAGGTCGTTGCGGAGCTCGGGCAGCTCGGCACGCGTGACCGGCTTGGTCAGCTCGCGGATGAGCGCGTACTGGGCGGCGTTGGTGTCCTGGTACTCGTCGACCAGGATGTGGCGGAAGCGCTTGCGGTACTGCGCTGCGACCCTCGGGAAGGCGCGCAGCAGGAAGACGGTCTGCGAGATGAGGTCGTCGAAGTCGAAGGCGTTCGCGCGCCGCAGCTCGGCGTCGTAGTCGCGCCAGAGCTCGAGGAAGGCGGCGTCGAGCGGGTTCTCGAGGCTGACGGTGCGCGCCCACGAGTCGACGTCGTGGAGCTCGTTCTTCAGCTTGGAGATGCGGGCCGACACGCTGCCGGGCGTGAGGCCCTGGATGTCGGCGCCGCGCTGCTTGATGAGCCGCTTGAGAAGGGCCCGCACGTCGCCGGAGTCGTAGATCGTGAACGACTCCTTGAAGCCGAACTCCTCGGCCTCGCGTCGCAGGATGCGGACGCACGCGGAGTGGAAGGTGCGGATCCACATGCCGCGCGACTCCTCCCCCACGAGGTGCTCGACGCGCTCGCGCATCTCGGCGGCGGCCTTGTTCGTGAAGGTGATCGCGAGGATCTGGCTCGGCCACGCCTCGCGGCTCTCGATGAGGCTCGCGATGCGGTGCGTGAGCACCCTGGTCTTGCCCGAGCCGGCACCCGCGACGATCAGCAGTGCCTGGCCGCGGTACTCGACCGCTTCGCGCTGCTCGGGATTGAGTCCGTCGGTGAGGCGCGAGCCGGCGCCGGCGCCCGTTCGGGCGGCGTCGGTGGAGACTCGGGATGTCGCGGCGGACGCCTCGCGCCAGCCGGCCGGGTCGTCGGGGTCGAGGATCAGCGTCATGTCCCAACAAGTCTAGGCGCGGCATCCGACACTGCCTCGTCGCGGCGGGCTCCGCGCGCCCCACGTTTCCGTTCGCGCGCGAGGCGCCCGCCCCTGCGGCACCGCGACGCGGAAACGGAAACGTGCGGCGGCCGGGATCGAGTTTCAGGTGCCGGATGCCGCGGCGCGCGCCTCAACGCCGAGGTCGGGGTGGTCGACGAAGATACCGTCGACGCCCATGCCGATCACCTGCCCGAACTCGCCGAACCAGTCGCCGAACGCAGCTCGCGCGCGGCCCCGCCGGAACCCGGGGGCGAGGAAGCGGTTCTCGGGGCGGAGCGTCCACGTGTAGATCTCGAGCCCGGCCGAGTGCGCGGCATCCACCAGGTCCGACCCGGTCAGCGGCACCCCGACGCCATCGGCTGCGGCTGCGGTTACGGCTGCGGCC
>DASSWM010000334.1:0-8612 GCA_035704865.1 Agrococcus sp. | reverse complement strand
TTGGTCGGTGCCGGGCAGTCCCAGCTCCTCGGCGCGCTTGTCCGCAGTGGCGAGCAGACGCCGGATCCTGCCGGCCACCGCGTCCTTCGTCAGCGGCGGATCCGCGAGCCGCCCGAGCTCCTCCAGGCTCGCCTGGCGGTGCTCGAGCCGCAGCCTGCCGGCGGCCTGGAGATGCTCGGGCACCTCGTCGCCGAGGATCTCCAGAGCGCGCTGCACCCGCTGACCGGCTGCGACCGCGGCACGTGCGGAGCGGCGCAGGTTCGCGTCGTCGAAGTTCGCCAGCCGGTTCGCCGTCGCGCGCACCTCGCGGCGCTGCCGCAGCTCGGCCCACGCCTGCACCGTCTCGTGCGCGCCCATGGTCGTGAGCATGCGCGAGATGGGCTCGCCCTCGCGGATCACGACGCGGTGCGCGCCGCGCACCTCGCGCGACTTCGCGGGCACGCCGAGGCGGCCGGCGGCGCCCACGAGCGCCATCGCCGCCTCGTTGCCGGGGCACGCGACCTCGAGCGCGGCCGACCTGCCCGGATCCGAGAGGGAGCCCTGCGCGAGGAACGCGCCGCGCCAGATGCCGGCGAGATCCTCGAGCGAGCCCGTCGTGACCTTGTTGGGCAGGCCTCGCACGGGACGGCGCCGAGCATCCATGAGCCCGGTCTGCCGCGCGAGCGTCTCGCCCTCGGCGATGACCCGCACGAGGTAGGCGCCGCTCGTGCGGTTGGACGACGACGAGATCTTCGCGATCTCGGCGCGCACGCCGTACAGCTCGAGGATGCTCCTGGCGAGGCGGCGAGCGGCCGCGGCGGAGTCGAGCTCGCTCTCGACCGCGACGCGATTCGAGATCACGTGCAGGCCGCCGGCGAACCGCAGCAGCGTCGCGACTTCGGCCGCCTTCGTCTGGGGTCGCGTCACGCGCACCCGCGCGAGCTCCTCCTTGACGTCGTCGGTCAGTGCCACGCCTGCTCCTCTCGTCATTCGCGCCCCAGGTCGCGGTGCTTCACCGCGACGCGCAGTCCCGGTGTGCCGGTGAGGCGCTTGGCCAGGTGCTCGGCCATCGCCACGGATCGATGCTTGCCGCCCGTGCACCCTACGCCCAGCACGGCATGCAGCTTGTTCTCGCGGGCGAAGCCGGCGAGCACCGGCTGCAGCGCCTCGAGGTAGCGATCGGCGAACTCGGCGGCGCCCTCCTGCTGGAGCACGTAGTCGGCGACGAGGGACTCGGTGCCGTCGTGGCCGCGCAGCTCCGGCATCCAGAACGGGTTCGGCAGGAAGCGCATGTCGGCGATCAGGTCGGCGTCGACCGGCAGCCCGTACTTGAAGCCGAAGCTCATCACGGTGAGCGTCACCTCGAGCTCGCCGCCGGGCGCGAACCGCTCCCCCACGCGCGTCGTCAGCTGGTGCGGGTTGAGCCCCGTGGTGTCGAGCAGGTCGTCGGCCATGCCGCGCAGCGGCTCGAGCCGGGTGCGCTCCATGCGGATGCCGTCGAGGATCGTGCCGTCGCCCTGCAGCGGGTGCGGCCTGCGCACCTGCTCGTAGCGGCGCACGAGCTCGGCGTCGCTCGCCTCCAGGAAGAGCACGCGCACGGAGTGCTCGGCGCGCAGCATCTCGACGAAGCGCTTGGCGTCGTCGAAGAGCACGCCGCCGCGCACGTCGACGACGATCGCGAGCTTTGGCTCGGTGGCCGCGCTCGTGGCGGCGGTGCGCACGAGCGCCTTCAGCATCGTGGGCGGCAGGTTGTCGACCACGAACCAGCCGAGATCCTCGAGCGCGTTCGCGACCGTCGTGCGCCCCGCGCCGGACATCCCGGTGATGATGACGATCTCTCTGGCGTTCACGGTCGCGGTTCCTGTCGCTCGGCTGGTCCGCCCATCGTATCGGCGCTGAGCCTGCGCGCCACGGTCGCCGCGAGCGCCGGCCCGATGCCCTGCACCTCGGCCAGCTGCTCGGGCGTCGCGGCCCGCACGCGCTTGGCGGAGCCGAAGTGCTTGAGCAGCGCGCGCACGCGGTTGGGGCCGAGCCCGGGGATGCCGCTGAGCTGCGACTCGATCGCGCTCGAGCGCTTCTTGCGCTGGTAGCCGATCGCGACGCGGTGCGCCTCGTCGCGCAGCCGCTGCACGAGGTAGAGCGCCTCGCTCGTGCGCGGCAGGATCACGGGATACGGATCGTCGGGCAGCCACAGCTCCTCGAGCCGCTTCGCGATGCCCGCGAGCGCGACGCCCCGCACGCCCGCCTCGTCGAGCGCCCGCTTGGCCGCCTGCACCTGGGGGCTGCCGCCGTCGACGAGCAGCAGCTGCGGCGTGTAGGCGAAGCGCGTGCCGGTGTCCTCGGGGTCGCCCTCGACGATGTACCTGGCCCTGCGGCCGATCACCTGGTAGATCGAGTCGGTGTCGTCGGTCGTCTGCGCGATCGAGAACCGGCGGTACTGGTCCTTGCGCGGCAGCCCGTCCTCGAACACGACCATGGAGGCGACGACGCCCGTGCCGCCGAGGTGCGAGACGTCGAAGCACTCGATGCGCAGCGGCGCCTCGCTCATGCCGAGCGCCTCCTGCAGGTCGGCGAGCGCCTGCGAGCGCGTCACGTAGTCGCTCGTGCGCTTCGTGCGCGCCACCTGCAGGGCGTGCGCCGCGTTGATGGTCGCGGAGTCGGCGAGCCTGCGCTTCTCGCCCCGCTGCGGCACGCGCACGGCGACCCGGCCGCCGAGCCCGTGGTCGCTGCGCCGGTCGGTGAGCCACGCCTCGACCTCGGCGCCCGAGTCGGGCTGCTTCGGCAGCAGCACCTCGCGCGCCGGCGGGTCGCCGCCGTCGTACGCGATGCGGAGGATCTGCGTCGCGAGCTCGCCGTCGGTCATGTCGATCTCGGTGTCGACGACCCACGACTTCGTGCCGCGGATGCGCCCGGCGCGCACCGCGAACAGGTGCACCGCCGCGCTCAGCTCGTCGTGCACGAGGCCGAACACGTCGGCGTCGACCCGGTCGGAGAGCACGACGCTCGTCTTCTCCAGCACCGACTCGAGCGCGGCGAGCTGGTCGCGCAGCCGCGCGGCGTGCTCGAACTCGAGCCGCGCGCTCGCGCGCTGCATCTGCTCGCGCACGGTGTCGACGAACTCCTGGTCGCCGCCGTTCATGAACGCGACGAGGTCGCGGGCGGTCGCGCGGTGCTCGTCGAACGTCACGCGGCCCACGCACGGGGCGGAGCACTTGCCGATGTCGCCCAGCAGGCAGGGCCTGCCCGTGCGCTCCGCGCGGTCGTAGACCGACTGGCTGCACGAGCGCATCGGGAACGCCTTCAGCAGCAGGTCGAGGGTCTCGCGGATCGCCCAGACCTTCGTGTACGGGCCGAAGTAGCGCGCGCCGCGCATGCCGCGGTTGCGCGTGATGAGCGCGCGCGGCACGTCTTCGCCCATCGTGACGGCGAGGTAGGGGTACGACTTGTCGTCGCGGAACTGCACGTTGAACGGCGGCTCGTACTCCTTGATCCAGGTGAACTCGAGCTGCAGCGCCTCGTACTCGCTCGCGACGATCGTCCACTCGACGCGGACGGCCGTGAGCACCATCCTGCGAGTGCGCTCGTGCAGCGCCTCGAGCGGCTGGAAGTAGTTCGAGAGCCGCTGCCGCAGGTTCTTCGCCTTGCCGACGTAGAGCACCCGCTCGTGCTCGTCGCGGAAGCGGTACACGCCGGGCCCGGTCGGGATCGTGCCGGGCGCCGGCTTGTACGGCACGGTGCGCGACGCGCGGGCCGAAGGCGGCCCCGCCGGCCCGCGGGACGACCGGTCGTCGGCGCCGCCGGAGCCGGCGAGCGAATCCGGGTCCGGGGTCATCGCACTCCTGCGCCGAGCATCTCCTTCAGGAAGCCGCCGGTGTAGCTCTCGGGCACCTCGGCGACCTCCTCAGGCGTGCCGGTCGCGACCACCGTGCCGCCGCCCGCGCCGCCCTCGGGACCGAGGTCGATGATCCAGTCGGCGCTCTTGATCACGTCGAGCGCGTGCTCGATCGTCAGCACGGTGTTGCCCTTCTGCACGAGCCCGTCGAGCACCTCCAGCAGCTTCCGCACGTCGTCGAAGTGGAGGCCCGTCGTGGGCTCGTCGAGCACGTAGATCGCGCGGCCGGAGGTGCGGCGCTGCAGCTCGGTCGCGAGCTTGACGCGCTGCGCCTCGCCGCCCGAGAGCGTCGTCGCCGACTGCCCGAGCCGCACGTAGCCGAGGCCGACGTCGACGAGCGTCTTGAGGTAGCGGTGGATCGACGAGATGGGCTGGAAGAACTCCGCGGCCTCCTCGATCGGCATCTCCAGCACGTCGGCGATCGACTTGCCCTTGTAGTGCACCGAGAG
Source organism: Agrococcus sp. (assembly GCA_035704865.1). Classification (GTDB taxonomy): domain Bacteria; phylum Actinomycetota; class Actinomycetes; order Actinomycetales; family Microbacteriaceae; genus Agrococcus. The sequence continues at coordinate 4,292 of DASSWM010000334.1, read as the reverse complement.
CGTGTCGCGGTTGTAGCGCTTGCCGTGGCACACCTCGCACTCGACGTACACGTCCGGCAGGAAGTTCATCTCGATCTTCAGCGTGCCGTCGCCCTGGCACGCCTCGCAGCGGCCGCCCTTGACGTTGAAGGAGAACCGCCCGGCCAGGTAGCCGCGCGTCTTCGCCTCCGCGGTCTCGGCGAACAGGTTGCGGATCTTGTCGAACACGCCCGTGTAGGTGGCTGGGTTCGAGCGCGGCGTGCGCCCGATCGGCCCCTGGTCGACGTGCACGACCTTGTCGAGGTGGTGGAGCCCCGTGACGCGCGTGTGCTTCGCCGGCACCTGCCGCGCCCCGTTGAGCGCGTTCGCGAGCACCTTGTGCAGGATGTCGTTCACGAGCGTCGACTTGCCCGAGCCCGAGACGCCCGTGACGGCGACGAAGACGCCGAGCGGGATGTCGACGTCGATGTGCTGCAGGTTGTTGGCCCGCGCGCCCTCGATGCGCAGCATGCGCTCCGGGTCGATCGGCCGCCGCACCGCGGGCACCGGGATCGACTCGCGGCCCGCGAGATAGGCGCCGGTGAGCGACGCCGGGTTCTCGATGAGCGTCTCGTAGCTGCCCGAGTGCACGACCTCGCCCCCGCGCTCCCCCGCACCCGGCCCGATGTCGACGATCCAGTCGGCGGTGCGGATGGTGTCCTCGTCGTGCTCGACGACGATGAGCGTGTTGCCGAGGTCGCGCAGCGCCTCGAGCGTCGAGATGAGCTTGCGGTTGTCGCGCTGGTGCAGGCCGATGGAGGGCTCGTCGAGCACGTACAGCACGCCCGTGAGGCCCGCGCCGATCTGGGTGGCGAGGCGGATGCGCTGGGCCTCGCCGCCCGAGAGGGTCGCGGCCGCGCGCGAGAGGGAGAGGTAGCCGAGCCCGACGCGGATGAGGAAGTCGAGCCGCGCGCGGATCTCGCGCAGCACCGCGGCCGCGATCGTGGCCTCGCGCTCGTCGAGGTCGAGGCTGTGCATGTAGGCGTGCGCGTCGGTGAGGCTCAGGTCGGCGACGGTCGAGATCGAGCTGCCGTGCACGAGCACCGCGAGCACCTCGGGCTTGAGCCGCGCGCCGCCGCACTCGGGGCACGGCACCTCGCGCAGGAACTCGCCGTGCTTCGAGCGCACCCAGTCGCTGTCGGCCTCGGCGTGCTTGCGCTGGATGTAGGGCATGACGCCCTCGTAGCCGGAGGCGTACTTCAGCTGCCGCCCGTAGCGGTTGCGCCACTGCACCATCACGTTGCCCTCGGTGCCGTGCAGCACGACCTTGCGCACGTCGGGGTCGAGGTCGCCCCACGGGGTGTCGAGCGAGAAGTCGAGCTCCCGCGCGAGACCCGTGAGCAGCCGCTCGAAGTAGGTGTAGAGCCCCTTGCCCGACTGCGTCCACGGCAGGATCGCGCCCTCGCGGATCGAGAGCGCCTCGTCGGCGATCACGAGGTCGGCGTCGGCCGCCATGCGCGTGCCGATGCCGGTGCACTCGGGGCAGGCGCCGAAAGGCGCGTTGAACGAGAACGTGCGTGGCTCGATCTCGGTGAGCGCGACGGGGTGCCGGTTGGGGCACGAGAGCTTCTCGCTGAAGGTGCGGCGGCGCTCCGGGTCGGCGTCGTCGAGGTCGACGTAGTCGACTGTCGCGAGGCCGTCGGCGAGCCGCAGCGCGGTCTCGAGCGAGTCGGTCAGGCGCGTGAGCATGCCGGGCTCGGCGACGAGCCGGTCGACGACGACGGAGATGTCGTGCTTGTTCTGCTTCTTGAGCGCGGGCGCGTCGGCGAGCTGCACGAGCTCGCCGTCGATGACGGCGCGCGAGTAGCCGGTCGCGACGAGGTTGCGCAGCAGGTCGGCGAACTCGCCCTTCTTCTGCTGCACGACGGGCGCCAGGATCTGGAAGCGCGTGCGCTCGGGCAGGCCCATGAGCTCGTCGGCGATCTGCTGCACGGTCTGCCGCTGGATGCGCTCGCCGCAGACGGCGCAGTGCGGGATGCCGATGCGCGCCCACAGCAGGCGCATGTAGTCGAACACCTCGGTGATCGTGCCGACGGTCGAGCGCGGGTTGCGGTTGGTCGACTTCTGGTCGATCGACACGGCGGGGCTCAGCCCCTCGATGAAGTCGACGTCGGGCCGGTCGACCTGGCCAAGGAACTGCCGCGCGTACGCCGAGAGCGACTCGACGTAGCGGCGCTGGCCCTCGGCGAAGATGGTGTCGAACGCGAGCGACGACTTGCCGGATCCCGACAGCCCCGTGAACACCACCAGCGCGTCGCGCGGGATGCGCAGATCGACGTCCTTGAGGTTGTGCTCGCGCGCGCCGCGCACGTGCAGCTCGGCGCTGCTGATGGTCGTGGATGTCACCCAGACATCCTACGAGCGACCGCCCACACGCGGTCTGCGCGTTCGCCTCAGGCACACTCCGATCGCCGCCGCCGGCGAGCGCCGCGGCCGCCTCAGCCGGCGATGCGCGCGATCGCCTCGTCGACCGCGACGCCCGTGCCCTCCGGCACGATGTGCTCGAGCGTCCCGGCGCGGTGGGCCGCGACGCGCGTCTCCATCTTCATCGCGTCGATCACCGCGACCTCCTGCCCGGCCTCCACGCTCGCGCCGTCGTCGGCGAGCCAGCGCACGAGCGTGCCGGGCACGGGTGCGGCGAGCGCCGCCGGGTCGACTCCGGGCTCGGCGCTCGCACCGCTGCCGGTCGGCACGGCGCCTGCGGCCGCGGCGAGCAGCGACTCCGGAAGCCCGAGCACGACGCGGCGGCCGTCGATCTCGATCGGCACGCGGCGCAGCGCGGCGGCCGCGACCGGCGCGGGCCGCGCCTGCAGCGCGAGCCGCGGCATGAGCGCCGCCTCGATCCACTGCGTCGAGACGGCGAAGCCCGCCGTGCTGAAGTCCTCCTCGTCGAGCAGCGCCTGCGCGAACGGCGCGACGGTCGCGATGCCCGTGATCTCGAGCTCCCCGAGCGCTCGCCGCATGCGCACGATCGCGGCATCGCGGTCGCCCGCGTGCACGATGAGCTTCGCCGCGAGCGAGTCGAACGCCGCCTCGACGGTGTCGCCGGCCTCGACGCCCGCGTCCCAGCGCACGCCGGGCCCGCCGGGAGCCCGCAGCGTCTCGACGCGGCCGGGGGTCGACAGGAAGCCGCGTCCCGGGTCCTCGGCGTTCAGCCGCAACTCGATCGCGTGCCCGACGGGCGCGGGCGTCGCCGTGATGGAGGGGCCGTGCCCCTCGGCGATGCGCAGCTGCTCGCGCACGAGGTCGACGCCCGTGACGGCCTCGGTGACCGGATGCTCGACCTGCAGGCGTGTGTTGACCTCCAGGAACGAGATGGTGCCGTCGGCGCCGAGCAGGAACTCGACCGTGCCGGCGCCCCGGTAGCGGACGGCAGCGCAGATGTCGCGCGCCGCCTCGTGGATGCGGGTGCGCTGCGCGTCGGTGAGCCCCGGCGCAGGCGCCTCCTCGACGAGCTTCTGGCTGCGGCGCTGCAGCGAGCAGTCGCGGTCGCCGACCACGACGACCCCGCCCTGCCCGTCGCCGAGCACCTGCGCCTCGACGTGCCGCGGGTGCTCGAGGTAGCGCTCGATGAAGCACTCGCCGCGCCCGAACGCGGCGACGGCCTCGCGCGTGGCCGAGCCGAACGCATCCGCCACCTCGTCGATCGTGCGCGCGACCTTCAGGCCGCGGCCGCCGCCGCCGAACGCGGCCTTCACGACCACCGGCAGCCCGTGCTCGCGCGCGAACGCGACCGCCTCGTCGGCGTCGGCGAGCGGCTGGTCGGTGCCCGGCGCGAGCGGAGCTCCCGCGGCCTGCGCGATCTGCCGCGCCGTGACCTTGTCGCCGAGCGCCTCGATGCTCTCGGGGCTCGGGCCGATCCACGTGAGGCCGGCCTGCTCGACGGCGCGCGCGAACGCGGCGCTCTCGGAGAGGAAGCCGTAGCCGGGGTGCACGGCGTCGGCGCCGCTCGTGCGCGCGGCCGCCAGCAGCGACTCGATGTCGAGGTAGGTGTCGGATGCCGTGGTGCCGCCGAGCGCGACGGCCGCGTCGGCGTGCCGCACGTGCATGGCGTCGACATCCTGGTCGGCGTAGACGGCGACGGACCGGTAGCCGGCCTCGGCGCACGCCCGCGCGATGCGGACGGCGATCTCGCCACGGTTGGCGATGAGGATCGTGTGCATGGTGTCCTCCGGTCAGGGGGCCGGCGCGGGCGCCGGGGAGTCGGCCGCGGCGCCCGCGTGCGGCGGCGCGATGCGGAAGCGGATGCGGGCGCCCGGCGGCAGCTGGCCCGC
>DASSWM010000333.1:0-10992 GCA_035704865.1 Agrococcus sp. | reverse complement strand
TGGCTGCGCGAGCGCGAGATCGACACGATCACGCTCGTCGGCTACATGACGAACAACTGCGTCATCGCCTCCGCGGCCGCTGCCGAGCCCCTCGGGCTCACCGTCGAGGTGCTCTCGGACGCCACCGGCGCCATCGACATCGTGAACGCCGCCGGCGCCGCGCCGGCGCAGCAGGTGCACGAGACGATCATGGCCCTGCTGCACTCCAACTGGGCCGCGGTCGCCACGACCGACGAGTGGACGGCGGCCGTGCAGGCCGAGCACGCGCTCGCGGCCGACAACCTCATCGAGTCGGCTGCTCGGGGACGGGACGGCGCGACCGGCCCATGGCGCGGCCACAGCATGCCTGCGCAAGGTGCACAGTCCGCTCAGATACAGTGACGGGAGCCGCGCCGGAGCGGCGCAGCGGCATTCGCTGGCACGCACGGAGGGAGCGCCCATGTCGGAGCAGACGATCCTCGTCGTCGATGACGACCCCGCGCTCGCCGAGATGATCGGCATCGTGCTCGCCGGCGAGGGCTACGAGCTCGAGTACTGCGCCGACGGGGCGGATGCGCTCGATCGCTTCCACGAGGTGCGTCCCGACCTCGTGCTGCTCGACCTGATGCTGCCGGGCAAGGACGGCATCCAGATCTGCACCGAGATCCGCGCCGAGTCGGGCGTGCCCATCATCATGCTCACCGCGAAGGGCGACCCGACCGACATCGTGCTGGGCCTCGAGTCCGGCGCCGACGACTACGTCGTCAAGCCCTTCAACCCGAAGGAGCTCGTCGCTCGCGTGCGCACGCGCCTGCGCCCCCAGCACGCCGCCGACACCGGCACCATGCGCGTCGCCGACCTCGAGATCGACGTCGACGGCCACCGCGTGAGCCGCGGCGGCGAGCCCATCGCGCTCACGCCGCTCGAGTTCGAGCTGCTCGTGACGCTCGCGTCGAAGCCCAACCAGGTCTTCTCGCGCGAGATGCTGCTCGAGCAGGTGTGGGGCTACCACTACAAGGCCGACACGCGCCTCGTGAACGTGCACGTGCAGCGGCTGCGCTCCAAGGTCGAGCGCGACGTCGACAACCCCGTGGTCGTGACGACCGTGCGCGGGGTCGGCTATCGCGCCGGCGCACCCCAGGGCTGAGACCGCGGTGAGCGCACGACGCCGTTCACTCTGGGAGCGTGCGACCGGCGTCTTCCGGCGGTCGCTGCAGGCCCGCGTGGTCGCCGCCAGCATGATCCTCTCGACGCTCGCGCTCGTGGGCGTGTTCGGCTACATGTCGGCCTCGGTGGGCCAGAACCTGTTCGAGACGCGCCGCGACGACGCGCTCATCGAGGCCGTGCAGGCCTCGAACGCCATGCAGCAGATCTTCGACGAGGCTGTCACCCAGAACCTCACGAGCGGTGAGGTGGATGCGCTGCAGGACAGCGCGCTCGCGGCCATCTCCGGCATCATCTCCAGCCGCGCGACGACCGAGTACGCCATGCTGCGCACCGACGGCCAGTCCGAGACGCTGCTGCAGATGAACGACGTGCAGTCGCAGGCCTTCGACACCGACCTCCTGACGCGCGATCTGCGCACGGCCGTCGCCGACGCATCCGAGACGCCCTTCTACCAGTCGGTGCGGATCGAGACCGCGAGCGGCGACCAGCCGGGCCTCATCGTCGGCACCGCCGTGGAGGTGCCGCTCACCGGGCAGTACGAGCTCTACCTCATGACGAGCCTGCAGTCGACGCAGGAGACGCTCGACTTCATGCAGCTGACGATGGTGCTCGGCGGGCTCGCCCTCATCGCGCTCATCGGCATGATCACGTGGATGGTCGCGCGGCTCATCGTCGGCCCCGTGCAGACCGCCGCAGACTCGAGCGCGCGCATCGCCGCGGGCGAGCTCGACGTGCGCATCCCCGTGCACGGCGACGACGAGCTCGCGAAGCTCGGCCGCTCGTTCAACGACATGGCCGACTCGATCTCGCGCCAGATCAACGAGCTCGCGACGCTCTCGACCGTGCAGCAGCGCTTCGTGTCGGACGTCTCGCACGAGCTGCGCACGCCGCTCACGACCATCCGGCTCGCGGGCGACGTGCTGCACGACCGCCGCGCCGGCTTCGATCCCGTGACGGGCCGCACGGTCGAGCTGCTGTACACGCAGATCCAGCGCTTCGAGCAGCTGCTCGCCGACCTGCTCGAGCTCAGCCGCTTCGACGCCGGCGCCGCGCAGCTCGAGATCGAGCCGACCAACCTCGTGCGGCTCGCGGAGCGCGAGATCGAGGCGGTCGAGCCGCTCGCGGCCGAGCACGGCACGCAGCTGCGGCTCGTCGCGCCCGGCGGCCACTTCGAGGCCGAGGTCGACCCGCGCCGCATCCGCCGCATCCTGCAGAACCTGCTCGGCAACGCCATCGACCACGGCGAGGGCAGGCCCGTCGTCGTGACGGTCGACTCGTCGACGGATGCTGCTGCGATCGCCGTGCGGGATCACGGCGTCGGGATGACGGAGGAGGAGGCGCAGCGCGTCTTCGACCGCTTCTGGCGCGCCGACCCGTCGCGCCAGCGGCGCACGGGCGGTTCGGGGCTGGGGCTCTCGATCAGCCGCGACGACGCCGCGCTGCACGGCGGCTGGATCGACGTGTGGTCGATGCCCGGCCAGGGCACGCAGTTCCGCCTCACGCTGCCGCGCGCCGGCGCGCACGCGGTCGCCTCGCCCATCGAGCTCGCGCCCGACGACACCCAGCCCCTCGCACTGCCCGTGGCGATGCCCCGCGAGGGCGAGGGGCGGCCCGAGGAGCGCGGGAGCGACGAGGCGACGCTCGTCGACCCATCCGTCTCCACCACGACCGAGGAGGTCGACCGATGAAGCGCATCCTGACCGCCATGGTGGCCGTGCTCGCGCTCGCGGGCTGCGTCGCGATCCCCGATGCCGGCCCGGTCGTCGAGGGGCAGGTCGACACGAGCGAGCAGTCGCGCAACCTCGTCTTCATCGCGCAGGAGCCGCAGCCGGGCGCGACGCAGGAGGAGATCGTGCTGGGGTTCCTCGGCGCCGCGATCAGCCCCGACGACGACTTCTCGATCGCGCGCGAGTACCTCGCCGAGGGCGCGGCCGCGCAATGGGATCCCGACGCGCGCGTCATCGTGCGCTCGCCCGTGCCGCCGGTGGTGTCGCTCACGGGCGAGACGGAGGCGACCGCCGCGGTCGAGGCGCTCTCGGAGGTCGGGCCGCACGGCGCGCTGCAGCTCGCGCAGGGCGACCGGATGCTGGAGTTCTCGCTGCAGCGGGTCGACGGCGAGTGGCGCATCTCGGAGGCGCCCGACGGCATCGTGCTCTCGAACTACTACTTCGAGCAGCTCTTCCGCGCGCACCCGCTGCACTGGCTCACGCCCGACGGCGAGCGGTCGGTGCCCGAAGTGCGCTGGTTCGAGCGCACGTCGGCGACGATCGCCGAGCGCATCGTCGACGCGCTGCTCGGCGGCCCCGCGACGTGGCTCTCGCCCGCCGTCTCGACCTTCGGCGCGGTCGAGGCGTCGCTCGTCGGCACCCCCCGCGTCGACGGCACCACCATGACGCTCACGCTCGACATGGAGCAGGTCTCGCAGCTCGGCAGGGGCAGCCTCGAGCCGCTCGCCGCGCAGCTCGTGCTGTCGCTGTGGGACGTCGGCGTGCGCGAGGTGCGCCTGCAGATCGAGGGGCTCAGCGGCATCACGGCATCGAGCGCGAGCGCCGCGCCCGTCGACGAGGGCCACGTCGACCAGCGCCCCGTCGTGCTCTCGGGCGAGTCGCTGCGCTCGGTGGGCGGCGACGCCTCGGCGGTCGAGGACGTCGGCGAGACGCTCGCCGCCATCGGCGCGACGAGCTACACGGTGGGCGCCGCCGGCGGCATCGCCCACACCGGCACGACGGCCGCCTGGATCGAGCCCGGCGCCGAGCCCGTCGTCGTCTCGACCGACGCCGGCCTCGTGCCGACGGTCGACGACAGCGGCTGGGTGCTGCTGCAGGAGCAGTCGGCGCGCCAGCGGCTGCTCGCGTGGCGCGACGGCGAGCGCAGCGAGCTGCCGCTGCCGCCGGGCTCCGACCGCATCGCCGCGATGGAGCTCTCGCGCGACGGCGCGCGGCTCGCGATCGTCACGACCGCGGGCGGCACGAGCGCGGTGTGGGCGCTCGCGGTCGTGCGCGACGCCGACGGCCGGCCCGTCGCGCTCGGCGAGCCCTACGCGATGCCGGGCGTCGAGGGCACCGCGACCGACATCACCTGGGTGAGCCCGACCGAGGTCGCGGTGCTCGCGATCGACGAGGACCAGGCGCAGATCGTGATGCTCGCGATCGGCGGCTCGGCCGAGCAGCTGCCGGCGCCCGGCACGCCCGTGCAGACGATCGTGGGCGGCACCGAGGGCACCTCGACGCTGCGCGCGCTCGGCGCCGACGGCGCGCTGCTGTCGCTCTCCGGCCGCGTCTGGAGCCCGAGGCAGGGGCTCGAGCCGATCCGGCTCATCGCGACGCAGCAGTAGCGCGCCGCCCGCCGTCCACGGGCACCCCGGACCGCGGCCCGGCTAGGGCCTCGGCCTGCCCCTGTCCACAGGTCCACCGCCCGCCCGAGCGGCCCGACGCATCCGCTCGCCATGCTCGCCACATGTCCCTGACGACGGCGCTGCGCGAGGCGGCGAGCGTGCTCTGGCCGGTCGAGTGCGCCGGCTGCGGAGCGCTCGACATCGCGGTGTGCCCGACGTGCGCGGCGCTGCTGCTCGCGGCGCCCGTGCGCGAGTCGCTCGACGGGCTGCCGCTCGTGGCTGCGGCGGCCTACGAGGGGCCGGTGCGGGGGCTCGTGGGGGCGCTGAAGGAGCACGGCGCGCGGGCCGAGGCGCGAGCGCTCGGCGCGGGCCTCGCCGCGGCGCTCGCGGCGCTGCCGCACGCCGCGCTGCCGCCCCCGCCGCCGCCCGCGACGCTGGCGTCGGCCGCGCTGCCGCCGGCCGCGCTCGTGCGCGTGCCGTCCAGCCGCGAGGGGATGCGCCGGCGCGGCTTCGACCCGGTCGCGCTCGTCGTGCGCGGGGCTGGGCTGCGCGCCCACGCGCTGCGGCGCGCCGCGGCGGGCCAGGGCGGAGCGCAGAAGGAGCGCACGGTCGCCGAGCGGGAGCGGGCGGCGCGCGGCACCCTCGAGCTGCCCGCGCGCGCCGTCCGGGCGCTCGCCGGGCGGCCGGTCGTGATCGTGGACGACGTCGTGACGAGCGGCTCGAGCGTGCGCGAGGCGGTGCGCGCGGTGCGTGCCGCGGGGTGCGAACCGGTGGGCATCGCGGCGGTCGCGCGCACGCCGAGACGGGTTCCGGGATTGCTGTGCTGACGCATGGAGGGCGGGGGTAGAGTGACGGCACGCAAGTCGGCACAGCAGCCGCTGGCGCCGACGCCGATCCTTACGGGAGGCCACGATGGACATCACGTTCGGCGCCAAGGGCGCTGACATCACAGACCGGTTCCGTGCATACGCCGAGGAGAAGCTGACGAAGGTCACGCAGCTGCTGCCCCGGGCCACCGCTCTGAATGTCAAGCTCACCAGGCATGCGGTTCCCCACACGTCGGTCGCTGGCGGCCGGGTGGAGATCACCGTCCACGGCCCTGGTTCCATCATCCGCGCCGAATCCGACGGACCCGACAAGTACATGGCGTTCGACTCCGCCTTCCACCGCGTCATGGAGCGCGCGCGCCGCGTGCACGACAAGCGCACCGATCACGGCGGCCGCAAGCGCACGCCGCTGCGCGAGGCGGTCGTGAACGGCTTCGAGCAGGTCGCCATCACGCCCGCCGACCCCGAGGTCGTCGAAGCGGTGCGCACGGGGTCCATCCCCACGGTCGAGGCGCCGCACGAGGGCGAGACGGAGTGGTCGCCGGTCGTCATCCGGCAGAAGCGCTTCCCCGCGAAGCGCATGAGCGTGCGCGACGCGGTCGACCAGATGGAGCTGGTCGGCCACCCCTTCTACCTCTTCGTCGACGACGCGAGCGGCGAGTGCGCCGTGGTCTATCGGCGCAAGGGATGGTCGTACGGCGTCATCACGCTCGACGAGCATCTCGCCGCCTCCTCCGAGGCCGACAGCGGCGACCAGCGCGCCGCATCCTGACTCCCTCCCAGCGGCGTCCCGGCCTGGACCGGGGCGCCGCTGGCCTGTGGTTGTTAGGATGGGCAGTCGGTTACCGAACCGTTATCTTTCCCCAGAGCACGGAAGGCACCCCACCGTGGCCAATTTCTTCGAGAACATGCTGCGAGCCGGCGAGGGCCGGCTCCGGCGCCGACTGGAGCGCATCGCCGCAGACGTGGCGAAGCTCGAGGACGCCTTCGAAGAGCTGACCGACGAGGAGCTGGCCGGCGAGACCGACGAGTTCCGCGAGCGCTACGCCGCCGGGGAGACGCTCGACGACCTGCTGCCCGAGGCCTTCGCCGCGGTGCGCGAGGCCGCCAAGCGCACGCTCGGCATGCGCCCCTACGACGTGCAGGTCATGGGCGCTGCCGCCCTGCACCTGGGCAACATCGCCGAGATGAAGACCGGTGAGGGCAAGACGCTCGTCGCGCCGATCGCCGCCTACCTCAACGCCATCACCGGCGACGGCGTGCACATCGTCACGGTCAACGACTACCTCGCGAGCTACCAGTCGGAGCTCATGGGCCGCGTCTTCCGCGCGCTCGGCATGACGACCGGCTGCATCATCGCGGGCCAGACGCCCGAGGTGCGCCGCGAGCAGTACGCCGCCGACGTCACCTACGGCACGAACAACGAGTTCGGCTTCGACTACCTGCGCGACAACATGGCGCACAAGCGCGAGGCGATGGTGCAGCGCGGCCACGGCTACGCCATCGTCGACGAGGTCGACTCGATCCTCATCGACGAGGCGCGCACGCCGCTCATCATCTCCGGCCCCGCCGCGGGCGAGGCCAACCGCTGGTTCGCCGAGTTCGCGCGCATCGCCAAGCGACTGCGCCCCGAGGTCGACTACGAGGTCGACGAGAAGAAGCGCACCGTCGGCGTGCTCGAGCCCGGCATCGAGCGGGTCGAGGACCTGCTGGGCATCGACAGCCTCTACGAGAGCGCGAACACGCCGCTCATCTCCTTCCTCAACACGGCGCTCAAGGCGAAGGCGCTCTTCAAGCGCGACTCCGACTACGTCGTGATGAACGGCGAGGTGCTCATCGTCGACGAGCACACCGGCCGCATCATGCAGGGCCGCCGCTTCAACGAGGGCATCCACCAGGCGATCGAGGCGAAGGAGGGGGTGCAGATCAAGGCCGAGAACCAGACGGTCGCGACGGTCACCCTGCAGAACTACTTCCGCCTCTACGCCAAGCTCGCCGGCATGACCGGCACCGCCGAGACCGAGGCCGCCGAGTTCATGGCGACCTACAAGCTCGGCGTCGTGCCCATCCCGACGAACAAGCCGCTCGCCCGCATCGATCAGTCCGACCTCGTCTACGCGACGGTCGAGGGCAAGTTCAAGCACGTCGTCGACGACATCGTCGAGCGCCACGAGAAGGGCCAGCCGGTGCTCGTCGGCACGACGAGCGTCGAGAAGAGCGAGTACCTCTCGACGCAGCTCGCGAAGCGCGGCGTCAAGCACGAGGTGCTGAACGCCAAGAACCACGCGCGCGAGGCGTCGATCATCGCGCAGGCCGGCCGCGTCGGCGCCGTCACCGTCGCCACGAACATGGCCGGTCGAGGCACCGACATCATGCTGGGCGGCAACGCCGAGCACCTCGCCGTCAGTCGCATGCAGGAGCTCGGCCTCAGCCCGTCGGAGACGCCGGAGGAGTACGAGGAGCGCTGGGACGAGGTCTTCGCCGACGTCAAGGCGGCCGTGGCCGAGGAGGCCGCGAAGGTCGTCGAGGCCGGCGGCCTCTACGTGCTCGGCACCGAGCGCCACGAGTCGCGGCGCATCGACAACCAGCTGCGCGGCCGCTCGGGCCGCCAGGGCGACCCCGGCGAGAGCCGCTTCTACCTCTCGATGCAGGACGACCTGCTGCGCCTGTTCGGCGGCTCGGTCGCCCAGCGGTTCCTGGCGGCGGATGCGGATGAGGACGAGATCCCGCTGGAGTCGAAGATCTTCTCCCGCACCATCCGCTCCGCGCAGGGGCAGATCGAGGCGCGCAACGCCGAGATGCGCAAGAACGTGCTGAAGTACGACGACGTCATGAACCGCCAGCGCGAGGCGATCTACTCCGACCGCAAGCACATCCTCGACGGCGACGACCTCGACACCCGCGTGCAGGGCTTCCTCGAGGGCACGATCCGCGCGATCGTCGACGAGCACGCGGTCGGCAACGACAGCGACGACTGGAACCTCGAGTCGCTCTGGAACGACGCCAAGCAGGTGTTCCCCGTCAGCATCACGATCGACGAGGTCGTCGCCGAGGCGCAGCCGCGCCTCACCGCCGACTTCGTCTACGAGCAGCTGCTCTCGGATGCGCGCATCGCCTACGCGAAGCGCGAGGAGGAGCTCGGCTCGCCCGCCATGCGGCTGCTCGAGCGCCGCGTCGTGCTGTCGGTCATCGACCGCAAGTGGCGCGACCACCTGTACGAGATGGACTACCTGCGCGAGGGCATCGGCCTGCGCAGCATGGCGCAGCGCGACCCGGTCGTGGAGTACCAGAACGAGGGCTTCGCGCTCTACCAGCAGATGATGTCGGCGATCCGCGAGGAGTCGGTGACCTTCCTGTTCAACCTCGACGTCAAGGTGCAGCAGGGCGCGTCGCCCGAGGCGCCGGCGATCGAGGGCGGCGGGCTCGAGGAGACCGAGGACGACACCTCGAAGCTCACCTACTCGGCGCCCGACGAGGACGGCGAGGCCTCGGTGCACGACGCGAAGGGCACCGAGCTCGGCGCCGCGACCGGCAAGGCGCGCGCCAAGAGCGGCAACCCGGCCGTCGCCGCGAAGGCGAAGTCGCAGGCCGCCGGCGGCAACCGGCAGCAGCGGCGCGCCGCGGCGAAGCAGGCGCAGGCCGCGCCCAAGAAGGTCGGCGCGTTCGGCCAGGCGCAGGAGAACGAGCAGAACGACTAGCGGTCGATCGACTGCAGCCCGTTCCAGGCGGTGACGCCCAGCGGCGGGCCGTAGGCGCCGGTCTCGCCGCCGTTCGAGTACACGGCGGTGATGTGGCCGGCGCCGGTCGCCTCGTCGACGTTGGAGACGAAGCCCGAGCCCGAGGCGCCGTCGCCCATCTCGCAGTCGGCGCCGTAGTTCGGGTCGCCGCCGGCGCCGTAGTCGACCCGCGCGTCGGCGCAGTGGCGCAGCACCTCGGCGTCGAAGTCGTCGTTGCCGGGGTAGCCGGCGATCACGACGCCGTTGGTCTCGGCAGTGAAGCTCACGCCCTGGCCGCCGACCGCGTCCTCGAGCGTCTGCCCGCCCTGCGGCGCGAACCGGATGAAGCCGAAGTCGAAGCCCGTCCAGCCGTCGTCGTCCGCGCCGTCGAGCCAGCGGTCGTTGGACTCGAGGTACTGCCGCGGCACCCACAGCTCCTCCGCCTCCCACGTCCCGAAGGGCGCCGTGCCGTGCTCGTAGCCGGGGGAGAAGGTGATGCGGTCGTAGAAGTCGCGGGTGTCGTCGTCCCACACGCAGTGCGCTGCCGTGATCACGACGAGCCCTGAGGCGCTGTTGATGACCGTGCCGCTGCAGGTGTACTCGCCGCCGTCGGCCTCGAGCACGAGCCGGCCCACCGTCGTCAGCAGCAGGCTCGAGCCCGCGGTGTGCGCGATGCCGGGGTAGAGCTCGTCGCCGTCGTCGTGCTCGGGCAGCGCGATGCCGGGCGCGACCGCCGGCCTGCCGCGCGTGGGCTCGAGCACGACGTCGATCGCGGCGTCGGGGAGGTAGCCGTCGAATGTCTCGCCGGGGCGGCCGGCGTAGAGCGCGCCCGTGTCGGCGCTCGTCTCGTCGGCGGTCGTGATGGGGGCGTCGGGCTCGACCGGCACGACCTCGAGCTGCGGCGCGGTCGTCGGCGCCTGCGAGGGCTGCGCGGGCGGCGGCACGGGCGTCGCGGGCGGCTGCCCCGGGGTCGCGGGCGGCTGCGGCAGCGCCGTCGGCAGCGGCGGCGGCAGGATGCAGCCGGTCACCGTCAGCACGGCTGCTGCGGCTGCGGCGACGGCGGCGGAACGGGCGAGGCGCATGGTGCTCTCACGCTACGGCGGCGGGCCGAGCGCGCGCTAGACGTATGCGGCGGATGCGGTGCCCGGGAGAGGCGCGGAGGCTAGGCGGGCGGGTCGAGCGCGACGAGCAGGATGGCCGTCCAGTGGCACAGGAACGCGATGACCGTGCAGACGTGGAAGATCTCGTGGAAGCCGAACCGGCCGGGGAATGGGTTGGGCTTCTTCATCCCGTAGATGACCGCGCCCACCGTGTAGGCGAGCCCGCCGGCGATCACGAGGATCGCCGTCATGGCGTTCGCCGCCCAGATCTGGCCCATGAACGCGACCGCCGCCCAGCCGAGCGCGAGGTAGATCGGCACGTAGAGCCACCGCGGGGCCGAGATCCAGAACACCCGGAACGCGATGCCGAGCAGCGCGCCGCCCCAGATCACCGACAGCAGGATCCAGTCGGTCGGCGACGGCAGCGTCAGCAGCGCGATCGGCGTGTAGCTGCCGGCGATGAGCAGGAAGATGTTGGCGTGGTCGAACCGCTTGAGGAGCACGCGCGTGCGCTCCTCCCAGTTGAAGCGGTGGTAGATCGCGGAGATGCCGAACAGCAGCAGGCTCGAGAGCGCGAAGACCGCCGAGGAGAGCTTCGCGACGGCGCCGTCGGCGAGCACGACCAGCACGATGCCCGCAGCGAGCGCGAGCGGCGCCGTGCCGGCGTGGATCCAGCCCCGCCACGTGGGCTTCCGCTCGACCGCGGCCTCGGCGATCGCATCGCCGGCGGCCTCGATGAACGGCAGGTGGGCGCGCGCGGGATCGCTCGTGCGCACCTCGGGAGCCGTCTGATCGCGCTCGGGATGCCGCGCCACGCCGTCCGGATGCCGAGCGGCGTCTTCGGGATGCGGCGCCGCGCCCGCGGGATC